>NZ_JBNNVU010000045.1:0-44893 GCF_050280705.1 Pseudomonas sp. NPDC089530
GGCGCCGAGATCGACCGCGGGGATGTTCGCCAGCGAACCCTGGAAACTGCCGACCGCGGTGCGGGTGGCGGCAACGATTACGACGTCTTGCATGGCGCGAATCCTCATTGTTGTTTGGCCTGGGCATCGATCGGCCGCTAGGGGGAAACGATGCCTGCGAACGCAGAAAATCATGGTTGCATAGAAGGCCACGGCGCGGCCAATCGCGAACCGGTGGGTCGCGATCTGTTCGCCCGGTCGGGGATTACAGGCCCATGCGTCGCTGCGCCCGCTGTATCGAACCATTGCGTACCGCCCAGCGCAGCATCGGCGCGCTGCGGTTGACGCTGGCGCGGATCAGCTGGCGTTGCAGCAGGCCCTGGTTGATGCCAAGCATGGTGCTGGCCCAGTCGGGCAACAGATCGATGCCGGCCTGCATCATCAACGCGCCGAACGGTTTGGCCAGCCGGCTCGGTGCCGGTGCCGCCTGCAGCAGGCGCAGCACTTCGTGGCTGCGGGCGTCACAGAGCAGTTGTGGGCGGATCCCGGCCAGGTAATCTGCCACGGCCCGGCGCGAGCGCGGGACATCGCGGGCGCCGAGGCGCTCGGCGATCAAGGCGACTTCCGCGTAGTAGCGGTCCTGGTCGGTGGGCGACAACCGTGGGTTGCGGTAGCGCAGGTGCGCCGCCAGAAAGCTACTGACTTCGGCCACATGCACCCAGGTCAGCAGTTGCGGATCGCTGGCGGCATAGGGACGGCCGTCGGGCGCATGGCCGACGATCTGCAGGTGAATGGTGCGCACCTTGTCGATCAGCCACTCGGCATCCTGTCGCGAACCGAAGGTGGTGCCGGAAATGAACTGCGCGGTACGCCGCAGGCGCCCGATCATGTCTTGGCGGAAGTTCGAGTGATCCCAGACTCCGGCCAGGGCCAGCGGATGCAGGGCCTGCATCAACAGGGCGCTGATGCCGCCGATCAGCATGCTGCTGAAATCGCCATGCACCTGCCAGCAGATGGCGTCCGGGCCGAACAGGCCCGGGTCGCCCTTGGGGTTGTCCAGGTCGAGCTGACCCAGCGACAGGCCGCCCAGGCTCATGACCTGGGTTTCGATACGACTGCGAATGAATTCCATACCGCTTGGCTGTTCCTTGGTTGGGAGGCTGAACCCCGCTCAGAGGTTCAGGCGCTTGTCGATCAGCCCCTCGACCACGCTCGGGTCGGCCAGGGTCGAGGTATCGCCCAGGCTGTCGAGCTCGTTGCAGGCGATCTTGCGCAGGATACGTCGCATGATCTTGCCCGAGCGGGTTTTCGGCAAGGCCGGTGCCCACTGGATCAGTTCCGGCTTGGCGAAACTGCCGATCTCGCGGCTGACCAGGCCCAACAGCTCCTTCTTCAGTTCGTCGTCGGGCACGACGCCATTCATCGGGGTGACAAAGGCATAGATGCCCTGGCCCTTGAGGTCGTGGGGGTAACCGACCACGGCGGCCTCGGCGATGCTGTCGTGCAGGACCAGGGCGCTTTCGACTTCGGCGGTGCCGATGCGGTGCCCGGACACGTTGATCACATCGTCGATGCGCCCGGTGATCCAGTAGTCGCCGTCTTCGTCGCGCCGGGCGCCGTCGCCGGTGAAGTAGTAACCCGGATAGGGTTTGAAATAGGTGTCGATCATGCGCTGCGGATCGCCGTAGACACTGCGGATCTGCGCCGGCCAGCTGGCCTTGAGCGCCAGGATCCCGCTGCCGGCGCCGCTGATTTCCCGGCCGTGTTCGTCCAGCAGCACCGGCTGCACGCCGAACATCGGGCGGGTGGCGCAGCCCGGCTTGACCCGGCTGGCGCTGACCAGCGGGCTGAGCATGATGCCGCCGGTCTCGGTCTGCCACCAGGTATCGACGATCGGGCAGCGCTGTTCCCCGACGTCATTGAAATACCATTCCCAGGCTTCCGGGTTGATCGGCTCGCCGACGGTGCCCAGCAGGCGCAGGCTGCCGCGGGAGGTCTGCCGCAGCGGCTCGGGGCCTTCGCGCATCAGCGCGCGCAACGCCGTGGGGGCGGTATAGAAGATGTTCACCCGGTGCTTGTCGATGACCTCCCAGAAGCGCGAGCTGCTCGGATAGCTGGGCACGCCCTCGAAGATCAGGGTGGTCGCGCCATTGGCCAGCGGGCCATAGACGATGTAGCTGTGGCCGGTGACCCAGCCGACGTCGGCGGTGCACCAGAAGACTTCGCCTTCGCGGTAGTCCAGCACGTACTTGAAGGTCATCGCCGCCTGCAGCAGGTAACCGCCGGTGGTGTGCAGCACGCCCTTGGGTTTGCCGGTGCTGCCGGAGGTGTAGAGGATGAACAGCGGGTCTTCGGCGTCCATCGGTTGCGCTGGGCAGTCGTCTTCGACGCCGCGTATGGCCTGGTGATACCAGAGGTCGCGGCCTTCGACCCAGTTCACCGGGTTCTGGGTGCGCTCGACCACCACCACCGTGCTGACGTTCGGGCAGCTCTGCAGGGCCTTGTCGACGTTGTGTTTCAAGGGCACGAACTTGCCGCCGCGCACCCCTTCGTCGGCGGTGATCACGGTGCGGCAGTCGGCATCGAGAATCCGGTCGCGCAGCGCGTCCGGGGAGAAGCCGCCAAAGACCACCGAGTGCACCGCGCCGATACGGGTGCAGGCAAGCATGGCGTAGGCCGCCTCGGGGATCATCGGCATGTAGATGCAGACCCGGTCGCCTTTGTTCACGCCGCGGCTTTTCAGGACGTTGGCCAGGCGGCAGACGTAGTGGTGGAGTTTCTTGTAGGTGATGGTCAGCGACTCGGCGGGATCGTCGCCTTCCCAGATGATCGCCACCTGATCGCCGCGTTTTTCCAGATGGCGGTCGATGCAGTTCTGGCTGACGTTCAACTGGCCGCCGGCGAACCAGGTGGCGGTGCCGGTTTTCAGGTCATAGCGCTGCACGGTTTGCCAGGGGGCGCTCCAGTCGAGAAAGCGGGTGGCCTGTTCGGCCCAGAAGGTGCTGGGGTGCTCGATGGATTCGCGGTACAGCCGCTGGTAGTCGTCCTGACTCAATTGCGCAGCCCGGCGGACGGCATCGGCGTTGGGGAACGTGCTGATATCGAACATGACGGTTCCTTATTCTTGTTTTAGCGACAAGTAATAAAGATGCGCCTTGCGGGGGAGGGGTTCAAGGGGAGGGAGACCGACGCGAGCCCGCTCGTTGCTACAGGTGGAATGCGCATCCTGTAGGAACGAGCGGGCTCGCGAAGGGTTGTTTCAGGTCGCGATCAACCGCGATGACGACCGCGGAAGTAGTTGATCAGGCCCTGGGTCGAAGCGTCTTCGGCCGGGCTTTCTTCGCTGCCGACCAGGCGGTTGTAGACGCCTTTGCCCAGCTCCTTGCCCAGCTCCACGCCCCATTGGTCAAAGGCGTTGATGCCCCAGATCACGCTCTGCACGAAGACCTTGTGTTCGTACATCGCCACCAGTGCGCCCAGGCGGCGCGGGCTGATGCGCTCCACCACCAGGGTGTTGCTCGGACGGTTGCCCGGGATCACCTTGTGCGCTGCCAGCTTCTGTACATCGGCCTCGCTCAGGCCTTTTTCACGCAGCTCGGCTTCGGCCTCGGCGCGGGTCTTGCCGAGCATCAGCGCCTGGCTTTGCGACAGGCAGTTGGCGTACAGCCACTGGTGATGGTCGGCGACCGGGTTGAAGCTGACGATCGGCACGATGAAGTCGGCCGGGATCAGTTGGGTGCCCTGGTGCAGCAACTGGTGGTAGGCGTGCTGACCGTTGCAGCCCACGCCGCCCCAGATCACCGGGCCGGTATCGGTGGAAACCGGCGTACCGTCCTGGCGCACGCTCTTGCCGTTGGATTCCATGTCCAGCTGTTGCAGGTGCTTGGTGATGTTGCGCAGGTAGTGGTCGTACGGCAGGATCGCGTGGCTCTGCGCGCCCCAGAAGTTGCCGTACCACACGCCCAGCAGGGCCAGCAGCACCGGCATGTTCTGTTCGAACGGCGCGGTCTGGAAGTGCTGGTCCATGGTGTAGGCGCCAGACAGCAGCTCCTTGAAGTTGGACATGCCGATGGCCAGGGCGATCGGCAGGCCTATGGCCGACCACAGCGAGTAACGCCCGCCGACCCAGTCCCACATCGGGAAGATGTTCTCTTCGCGGATGCCGAAGGCCACGGCGGCGGCGTTGTTGCTCGATACCGCGATGAAGTGGCGATACAGCTCGGCCTCGGAACCGCCCTGGGCCAGGTACCAGGCGCGCGCAGCCTGGGCGTTCTTCAGGGTTTCCAGGGTGTTGAAGGACTTCGACGAAACGATGAACAGCGTGGTTTCGGCGCGGATCTTCGACGACAGTTCGTGGAATTCGCTGCCGTCGATATTGGCCAGGTAATGGCAGCGCACGCCTTTCTGGGCGTAGGACAGCAGGGCCTCGGACACCAGCTCGGGGCCGAGGAACGAACCGCCGATGCCGATGTTCACCACGTCGGTGATCGGCTTTTCGGTGTAGCCGCGCCACAGGCCGTCGTGGATGCGCCCGACCAGTTCGGTGATCTGGTTCAGCACCTTGTGCACTTCCGGCATCACGTTGACGCCGTTGACCGACAGCTTGTCGCCCACTGGGCGGCGCAGGGCGGTGTGCAGGGCCGGGCGGCTTTCGGAAGAGTTGACCAGCTCACCGGCGAACAGGGCCTTGATCGCGTCCTGCAGACCGGCTTCGTTGGCCAGGCCCACCAGCAGGTTGCGGGTTTCGGCGGTGATCAGGTTCTTCGAGTAGTCGAGAAAAAGCCCACAGCCGCTGAGGCTGAATTGATGAAAGCGCTGTGGGTCGGCATTGAAGGCTTCGCGCATGCTGAAATCCTGCATGGCTTGGCGGTGGTCATTCAACGCCTGCCAGGCGGGCAGAGCGGTAACGTCGTGAGGAGTGCGGTAGTACGCCATCGCTGCGGTTTTCCTTTTACTTGAACTGCCTGTTGGACACTGAAAAGCCCGGAACGTCCTGCTCGAAGGATAACGTTCGGTCAACCCTGCGCTGACACGATTAAGCACGCAGGGCGATTACAGTAACGCTAGCGTGGTGATCTGTCTTGGCTTTGTCTGACCTGCGGCCGGTACTTTTTTATATCGGCGCCTTGGAACTGCTCAACGATCAGGGCTTCAGGGGAGAGAAATGCGTGGGGCCAGGACCCGCAGCATCGCTGCAAGCCCCGGGCGGCGGCAGTTTGCCCGAAGGTTGGGCTTCGGGCAATCCGCCTTTGGGGCTAGGCGTCGAGGTTCAGGTGCAGGTTGTCGATCAGGCGGGTGGCGCCCAGATACGCAGCTACCAGAATCACCAGGTCACGGTCGTCCGCGGTGGCCGGACGCAGGGTCAGGGCGTGGCGGACTTCCAGGTAATCCGGGCGGAAACCGGCGGCTTCGAGCAGCTGTTTCTGCTCGCCCAGCAGCTTTGGATAGTCCCGTTCGCCCTGGCCGATGGCCTGGGCGATCTGGCTCAGGCCGCGATACAGGGCAGGGGCGATGGCACGCTGCTCTTCGCTCAGGTAGCCGTTGCGCGACGACAGCGCGAGGCCATCGGCGGCCCGCACTGTGGGTTCGCCAATGATCTGGATCGGCATGTTCAGGTCATGCACCAGGGCGCGAATCACCGCCAGTTGCTGGAAGTCCTTCTGGCCGAAGACCGCCAGGTCCGGCTGCACCATGTTGAACAGCTTGCTGACCACCGTGGCCACCCCTTCGAAGTGCCCGGGGCGGCTGGCGCCGCACAGGCCTTCGGAGAGCTGCGGCACGCTGACCCGGGTCTGGCCGTCCATGCCGTCGGGGTACATCTCCTCGACGGTGGGGGCGAACAGCAGATGGCAACCGGCTTGCAGCAGCTTCTCCTGGTCGGCGGCTAGGGTCCGGGGGTATTTGTCGAGGTCTTCGCCTGCGCCGAACTGCAATGGATTGACGAAAATGCTCGCCACCACGAAGTCCACCCGCTGGGCCGCCTTGGTCACCAGCGCGGCATGGCCGCTGTGCAGGTTGCCCATGGTCGGTACGAAGCCGATGCGCTTGCCCTCGCTGCGGGCACGGGCTACGGCGGCACGCAGTTCGCGTACGGTCTTAACGGTATTCATGCAGAAAACCCGTGTTCGGCGCCAGGGAAGGTCACAGCCTTGACTTCATTGACGTAGGCGCTCAGGGCTGCCTGGATGCTGTCCTGGCCGGCCATGAAGTTCTTCACGAACTTCGGTGCGCGACCGCTCAGGGACAGGCCCAGCATATCGTGCAGGACCAGGACCTGGCCGTCGGTGCCGCTGCCGGCACCGATGCCGATCACAGGGATTTTCACCGCCTGGGTGATTTCCGCCGCCAGTTCGCTAGGCACGCATTCGAGCAGCAGCATCGCCGCGCCGGCCGCCTCGAGGGCGATGGCGTCGGCACGCATCTGCCGCGCCTGGTTTTCGTTGCGGCCCTGAACCTTGTAGCCGCCGAGGATGTTCACCGATTGCGGGGTCAGGCCCATGTGGGCGCAGACCGGGACGCCGCGCTCGGCCAGCAGGCGGATGGACTCCGCCAGCCAGAGCGCGCCTTCGACCTTGATCATGTGCGCGCCGGCCTGCATCAGCAGGGCGCTGTTGTTCAGGGCCTGTTCGGTGGTGGCATACGCCATGAATGGCAGGTCGGCGAGGATCAGGGCGCCACTGTTACCGCGCTTGACCGCGGCGACGTGGTAGGCCATTTCGGCGGTGGTGACTGGCAGTGTGCTGTCGTGCCCTTGCAAGACCATGCCGAGGGAGTCGCCCACCAGCAGTACTTCAACGCCGGCCTGGCAGCAGGTGTGGGCGAAGGTGGCGTCATAGCAGGTCAGCATGGTGATCTTTTCACCTTTCTGCTTGAGGCTTTGCAGGGTGGTCAGGGTAATGTCTGGCATGAAAAAGGGTCCTCATTCAGGCGCTCTGGAAACTGCTGCGAGTAACGCGCGTGATTCTTTATCTATGCAGGCGCACGCTCTGTTGTCGTGCTTATAAGGCCTGGATTGCGCCCTGTAACGCCGTGTTGGCGGCAACGGGACGCCTATAGTCGTGAGGAGAACTCGGGAAGTCAATTGCATGTGTTACCGCATTGTTACGGCGTAAGTGTTACCGCCGTAACTGATGCGTTTCAGCAGTCAGGCCAGGCGTTCCAGGCCGACAAATGGGCAGGCGGCGAGCAGCTCGCGCAGTTGGCGACCGTCGGCCAGTTGCAGGTCGGCGGGGGCCAGTTCGGCCAGGGGATAGAGGACGAAGGCCCGGGCCTGCATGTGGTAATGCGGCACCTTGAGCCGTGGCTCGTCGATCAGGCGATCGCCGAACAGCAGGATATCCAGGTCCAGCGTGCGCGGGCCCCAGCGCTGGAGCCGCTCGCGGCCCTGATCGTTCTCAATGGCTTGCAGCGCGTCCAGCAGTTCGAGGGGCGCGAGGCTGCTGTCCAGGGCGGCAACGGCGTTGGTGTAACGCGGTTGGCCGGGTAGCAGCGAATCGCTTTGATAGAAGGCCGAGACCCCTGCCAGTTGGCTGTGGGGCAACTGCGCCAGCGCGTCGATCGCGCTGCGCAATTGCTCTGCCGGGGCCGCGAGGTTGCTGCCCATGCCGATGTAGATCCGTTCCATCGGGTTATTCGCCGGAGGTGGCGCGCTTGCGCTTGGTACCACTGCTGCGACGGCGCTTGCGCGGGCCGGTGCCGGCGTCGTCCTTGCCGCTCAGGTCGCGGATCATGTCGCGGCGACCGGCTTCGTTGGCGTCCTGGTAGTCGGTCCACCATTCGCCCAGGCCGTCGGTCTGTTCGCCAGCGCTTTCGCGCAGCAGCAGGAAGTCATAACCGGCGCGGAACCGCGGGTTGTCCAGCAACTGGTCGGTGCGCTTGCCGCTACGGCGTGGCAGGCGTTCCTGCATGTCCCAGATCTCGCGGATCGGTAGGGTGAAGCGTTTGGGAATCGCGATGCGCTGGCACTGTTCGCTGATCAATTCGTGAGCAGCTTCCTGCATGGCCGGGATCGGCGGCATGCCACGTTCCTGGAGGCGCAACACGCGAGCCGGCAGGGCCGGCCACAGCAGCGCGGCGAACAGGAAGGCCGGGGTAACCGGCTTGTTCTGCTTGATGCGCAGGTCGGTATTGATCAGGGCTTCGCTGATCAGCGTGTGGGTATAGGTCGGGTTGTATTCCAGGGCCTCGGCGCTGGCCGGGAACAGCGGATCGAACAGTTGCAGGTCGACCAGCATCTCGAAGGTGTCGGCGGCATGGCCGGACAGGAACAGCTTGAGCACTTCCTCGAACAGGCGCGCCGAGGGGATCTCCCGCAGCATCGGGGCCAGATCGCGGATCGGCGCCGCAGTGTGTTTCTCGATGCCGAAATCCAGTTTGGCGGCGAAACGCACGGCCCGCAGCATGCGTACCGGGTCTTCCTGGTAGCGCTGGCGTGGATCGCCGATGAGGCGGATCAGGTGGTTACGGATGTCGTGTACGCCGTTGGCGTAGTCGAGGATGCGTTCGCTGACCGGATCGTAATACAGGGCGTTGATGGTGAAGTCGCGGCGCTGCGCGTCTTCCTCAAGGGTGCCGTATACGTTGTCGCGCAGGATGCGCCCGCTTTCGTTGCGCGAGGACTGGTTGCTGTCTTCCTCGTCATCTTGCGGATGATTGGCGCGGAAAGTCGCGACTTCGATGATTTCGCGGCCGAAGTGGATATGCACCAGCTTGAACCGCCGGCCGATAATCCGGGCATTGCGGAATTCAGCTCGCACCTGTTCCGGCGTAGCGCTGGTGGCGACGTCGAAATCCTTGGGGGTGATATTGAGCAGCATGTCGCGCACGCAACCGCCCACCAGGTAAGCCTGGTAGCCGGCGTTCTGCAGGCGTTCGACGATATTCACCGCATAACGGCTGAACTGGGCGCGTTGCAGCGAGTGTTGGCTGCTGTTGAGCACTTCAGGCGTGCTGCGTTTGTGTTGCGTACGACGCAAGGGAGAACGGAATGACTGGAACAACTTCTTCAGCATGGGATGCACTGTTTGAAGGAATGTTCGGCCATAACGAAGAATGACCGCATGATGGGCGGGGATTCTAGCATTTAGTCGGGGGATGGTGTAGGAAGCTGCGCGAGTCGTGCGCGGCGCCTTGGCGTGCGGGGTGATGGGGTTTTGCGCGAGTAAGGTCGCAATCCCGGAAACTCAAATCCCGGAAACTACAAGGGGAGCCAAAGCTCCCCCGGAAGTAGTTGCGTGCTCTATTTTTATTATTGGTTTCGGGCTTCTTGTTTTTGTTTAACGCCCTTGTCACCCGGTTAACCCGGTGTGACCCTCCCAATCGGGAGCCAAGAGCAAACGGATTGCTTTGGTCGCTGTGTTGCAATGATCAGTGATCCAACCAGTTCAGGCTCTGCCTTAGGGCAGTTTTTATTGTTCTCGGCCTGGTTGTGGGGCAAGCCCCAATGACAACGCCTCTCCAAAAGAATCAGTTAGCTGCGCCTCCGCCGTGTTGTTTTTGTTATGCGTGAGTCGATTCGTCTTATTTTTATTGTCTTGTGCATTGCTTGTTATTGTTCTTGTACCAAACATATAGCAGGTGCCGTGCCAACTTTTGCGAGGCCCAGTAAAACAAGGGGTTAGGCGCGTCGTTGAGGTTTTTTCAGGCCAAAAAAAACCGGGGCTTCGTTACCGTAAGCCCCGGTTTTTGTTACGTGAAATGACTGAGGTAACAGTTTTTTCACAAGGTGGCGTGTTACCCGTTCTTGTTACTGACGGGGTTTCAGCTTTCGCTGGCGATCCCGGTCTTGCGCCGTGGGATGCCCAGGCGCTGACGGCGCTCCCACAGGCATTTGCGGCTGACGCCCAGTTTGCGGGCCAGTTCGGTCTCGGTCATGTGGTCCTGGTGTTCGAGGACGAAATGCTGGAAGTAATCTTCCAGGGACAGATCTTCGGTCGGCTCATGGCTGGTGTTGTTGGCGCTGGCGGCCTGAGGCGCCAGGTTGACGAACTCGTCATCCTCCAGGTCGCTCAGCTCGATGTCGATACCCAACAGATCCGCGGAGATTTCCGGGCTTTCGCACAAAATGACCGCGCGCTCGACAGCGTTTTCCAGCTCACGGACGTTACCCGGCCAAGAATAGTGGCGAATGGCTTGTTCGGCGTCCGGGGCGAATTTCAAGTCGGTGCGGCCCACCCGCGCGCTCTGGCGGGCGAGGAAGGCATTGGCGATTTCGTTGACGTCGGCACCACGCTCGCGCAGGGCGGGCAGCTTCAGGGCGATCACGTGCAGGCGGTAATACAGGTCTTCACGGAACTGGCCGATCTTGGCCAGGCTCTTGAGGTCGCGGTGGGTCGCGGCAATCAGGCGCACATCGACCTTTTGCGACTGCACCGAGCCGACCCGGCGGATTTCGCCTTCCTGCAGCACGCGTAGCAGGCGGGCCTGAGCTTCGAGGGGCAGTTCGCCGATTTCGTCGAGGAACAGGGTGCCGCCGTCCGCCGCTTCCACCAGGCCGGCACGTCCGGCGCTGGCGCCGGTAAAGGCGCCTTTTTCGTGACCGAACAGCTCGGATTCGATCAGGGTTTCCGGAATGGCCGCGCAGTTCACCGAGATCATCGGTGCCTTGGCGCGCTTGGACAGGTTGTGCAGGGCGCGGGCCACCAACTCCTTGCCGGTCCCGGATTCGCCCTGGATCAGTACATTGGAGTCCGTCGGGGCGACCTTGCGGATCTTGCCGTACAGGTCCTGCATCGGTGGGCAGGAACCGATGATGCCGATTTCGCCGTTGCTGCTGTTGGCGCCGGCCTTGTCCGCGCCGTTGCCCGACTTGGCGACCGGGCGTTCGCTGGGGTTGCTTTGCGCCGTCTGGCGATCGCGCAGGATACGCGCCACGGCCTGGAGCATTTCGTCGTGATCGAAAGGCTTGGCGATGTAGTCCACCGCGCCCATCTTCATCGAGTCGACCGCCGAGCGCAGGCTGGCGTAGCTGGTCATGATCAGCACCGGGGTGCCCTGGCCCAGCTTGATCAGCTCGGTGCCGGGGGCGCCCGGCAGGCGCAGGTCGCTGACGATCAGGTCGAACGTGGGAATGCTGAAACGCTCTTGTGCTTCCTGCACGGAACCGGCTTCGCTGACCTGGTACTGGTTGCGCTCCAGCAGGCGACGCAAGGCGGAGCGGATAATGGTTTCGTCTTCGACGATCAAAATGTGCGGCATTGATTCGATTCTCTCGACGGTCTCAGTTCACAGCGGACGTCGCTACGACATGACGCGGCAAAGTCACCCGGATACGGGTGCCGCGTTGGCTTTCGGTGTCAGCCGGGCTGTCGATGGTGATTTGTCCATAATGCTCTTCAACGATGGAATAGACCAGTGCAAGGCCCAGTCCGGTGCCTTCGCCAGGATCCTTGGTGGTGAAGAAGGGTTCGAACAGCCGATCCATGATGCTCGACGGTATGCCACTGCCTTCGTCCTCGACGATCAGGTCGATGGTGTGCTCGCCGGCTTCGCTCTTGACCCGTACCGCGCTGCCCGCCGGCGACGCGTCGCGGGCATTGGACAGCAGGTTGATCAGGACCTGGGCGAGCCGCTGCGGATCGCCGTCGACCCAGTGGTCCGGATCGCACAGGTTGAAGAACTGCACTTCGAAGTTGCGTCGGTTCAGCGCCAGCAGACCAATGGCGTCCTGCGCCACCTCGGCCAGGCAGACGGCTTCGTCGTTATGCTGATGGCTGCCGGCGTGGGCGAAACTCATCAGCGACTGGACGATGCGCGACACCCGCTTGGTCTGTTCGAGGATCTGGCCGCTGATTTCGGTGAGTTCACCGTCTTCTTCGCGCTCTTCGCGCAGGTTCTGCGCCAGGCAGGCGATACCGGTGATCGGGTTGCCGATTTCGTGGGCCACGCCGGCGGCCAGGCGGCCGATGCTGGCCAGTCGTTCGGAATGCACCAGCTTGTCTTCGAGCATCTGGGTTTCGGTCAGGTCTTCCACCAGCAGCACCAGGCCGCTGTTGCCCGGGGCCAGGGGCTCGTCGATGGCGGCCTTGTGCAGGTTCAGCCAGCGGGTCTGGCCATCGAGGGCCAGGTGCTGCTTGTGCAGGTGCTCGTCGGGAACGTTGATGAAGCCTTGCAGCAGGGCTCTCCAGGGATCGGCGATGGTGGCCAGGCGCGAACCGACCACGTGCTGCGCCGGAATGCTGGTCAGCTCTTCCATGGCCTTGTTCCACATCAGGATTTCCTGATCCTTGGCCAGGGAGCAGACGCCCATCGGCAGTTCCTGCAAGGTCTGGCGGTGGTAGCGGCGCAAGGCATCGAGCTCGGCGGCCAGGCCGGTCAGCCGCGAGTGGTAGTCCTCGAGGCGGCTTTCGATGAAGTGAATGTCTTCGGTCACGTAGTTTTCGCCGCCGGCCTTGTAGGGCAGGAAGGTTTCCACCATGTCCTGGGCCACGCTGGGGCCCATCAGGCCGGACAGGTTGGCCTCGATGCGGTCGCGCAAGCGGCGCAGGGCGTAGGGGCGACGCTCATCGAAGGGCAGGTACAGGTCGCGTAGCGCCTGCTCGACTTCCTTCTGCGCGGCCTTGGCGCCCAGGGGCTTGGCCAGCTGGGTGGCGAACTCCTGGGGCGAGGCGGCGTGCAGTTCGCGGCGTTGCGGCCGGCGCACGTTGTCCACCGCGCAGGCTTCGGCGGCGCTGGCCTCTTCGGCGCTGGCGTTGGTGAACAGCGAGATCAGAGTGAACATCAGCACGTTGGCGGCCAGCGAGGCGATGGCCGCCATGTGCCAGCTGGTGTCGTCCAGCACGTAGATCATGTTCAGCAGCGGTATGTAGAAGCCCTGCAGGTTGCCGATCAACGGCAGCAACATAGTCACCAGCCAGACCAGCGTCCCGGCCAGCAGCCCGGCGATGAAGCCGCGCCGGTTGGCGGTCGGCCAGTACAGCACCGAGAGCACGCCAGGAAGGAATTGCAGGGTCGCGACAAAGGCCACGATGCCGAGGTTGGCCAGGTCCTGTTCGGCCCCCAGCAGCAGGTAGAAGGCATAGCCGGCCATGATGATCGCCACGATCAGCGCCCGGCGGGTCCACTTCAGCCAGCGGTAGATGTTGCCTTCGGCCGGCGGCTGATACAGCGGCAGAACCAGGTGGTTGAGGGCCATCCCCGACAGTGCCAGGGTAGTGACGATGATCAGGCCGCTGGCAGCGGAAAGCCCGCCGACGTAGGCCATCAGGGCCAGGGCCGGGCGCTCGGCGGCGATACCGATGCCGAGGGTGAAATACTCGGGGTTGGTGGTGGCGCCCAGCTTCAGGCCGGCCCAGAGAATCAGCGGCACTGCCAGGCTCATCAGCAGCAGGAACAGCGGCAGGCCCCAGCTGGCACTGACCAGCGAGCGCGGGTTGAGGTTCTCGGTGAAGGCCATGTGGTACATGTGCGGCATCACGATCGCCGAGGCGAAGAACACCAGCAGCAGGGTGCGCCATGGTCCTTCCTGCAGGGGCGTGTGCAGGGCGGCGAGGGCGGTCTGGTTCTGCAGCAGCCAGAGCTCCAGCTGTTGCGGGCCGTCGAACACGCCGTACAGGGCATAGAGGCCGACGCCGCCGATGGCGACCAGCTTGATCACCGACTCGAAGGCGATGGCGAACACCAGGCCTTCGTGTTTTTCCCGGGTGGCGATATGTCGGGAGCCAAAGAAGATGGTGAACAGGGTGATCAGCGCACAAAAACTCAAGGCCACCCGGTGCTGGACCGGCTCGCGGGTGAGGATGCCGATGGAGTCCGCCACCGCCTGGATCTGCAGGGCCAGCAGCGGCAGCACGCCGAACAGCATGATGAGGGTGGTCAGCGCGCCGGCCCAGGTGCTGCGGAAGCGGAAGGCGAACAGGTCGGCCAGCGAGGACAGCTGGTAGGTGCGGGTGATTTTCAGGATCGGGTACAGCAGCACCGGTGCCAGCAGAAAGGCGCCGGAGACCCCGAGGTAGCTGGAAAGAAAGCCGTAGCCATACTGATAGGCCAGGCCGACCGTACCATAAAAGGCCCAGGCGCTGGCATAGACCCCGAGGGACAGGGTGTAGGTCAGCGGGTGGCGGATGATCGAGCGCGGAATCATGCCGCGTTCGCTGATCCAGGCCACCCCGAACAGCACCAGCAGGTACGCGGCGCTGATCAGGATCATCTGGGTCAGGCTAAAGCTCATCGGCATCTTTTTGGCTCTGCAGGATGAAGGTCACGACGATCAGGATCAGCCAGAGCAGATACGGGCGATACCAGGCGCCCGTAGCATCGATCCACCAATCCATGATGGCGGGGGAGAACAGATAGATCCCCACTACCAGGAGCAGGACCAAGCGATAGATGTACATCTCGGCCTCTCTTTATTGTGTGCGTGCCCGAAAACGTGCGGCGATGGTAACGGATGGGCGCCAGGCTGCAAGGGGCGTCAGCGTATTTGCGCTTCCGGCACGCTCAGTGTGCGCGGGATCAGTAAAGCATCCCAGTGTTCGATGCCCCAGCCCAGCACTTCCCGGGGGCTGGCGTGGACCAGCGCGCTGTCGGTTTTCTGCCCCAGGGCGCGCAGGGCCCGCAGCAACAGCGGGGTGGCCTGGTCCGCGGCCAGGGGCGGGGAGCGGTAGGACTTGCCCAGCTTGTGCCCGTCCGGCTGGGTGATCAGCGGCACATGCAGGTAGCGTGGCTGTGACAGGCCGAGCAGTTCCTGCAGGTACAGCTGGCGCGGGGTGGAATCCAGCAGGTCGGCGCCGCGCACGATATCGGTGACGCCTTGCCAGGCGTCGTCCAGCACCACCGCCAGTTGATAGGCATAAAGGCCGTCGCGGCGACGGATCACGAAGTCGCCCACGTCGCGCCCCAGGTGCTGGCGGAACTCGCCCTGGACCCGGTCGGTGAAGCGATATTCCAGCTCCGGCACGCGCAGGCGGATGGCGGCATCCTGCTGGCTGTGGCCGGCATTGCGGCACAGGCCCGGATAAATGCCGTGATAGGGCTCCAGCTGTTTGCGCGAACAGGTGCAGGCATACGCCAGGCCCTGGTTGAACAGGCGGTTGAGGACTTCGGCGTAGGCCGCGTGGCGATCGCTCTGGCGGACCATCTCGCCGTCCCACTCGAAGCCGTAGCTTTCCAGGGCCTTGAGGATGGCGGCCTGGGCCCCGGGCTCTTCCCGGGGCGGATCGAGGTCTTCCATGCGCACCAGCCAGCGGCCGCCGACGGCGCGGGCATCGAGGTAGGAGGCCAGGGCGGCGACCAACGAGCCGAAGTGCAGGTGCCCGCTGGGGGTTGGGGCGAAGCGCCCGATGTAGGGGGAGGTCGAGGTATTCATGGGCAGGATGTTACTTGGTCTGATCCCCAGAGCGCGAAGCTTGCTCGCGGTCGGGCCTTCAGCCTTCATGGATAAACGTCGGAAACAAAAACGGAGCGTTTGCACGCTCCGTTTTTCGTTCAAGCCAGCAATTATTTGCCGACTTGTTTTTCCTTGATTTCCGCCAGGGTCTTGCAGTCGACGCACATGTCGGCGGTAGGGCGGGCTTCCAGGCGACGAATACCGATTTCGACGCCGCAGGATTCGCACCAGCCGTACTCTTCGTCTTCGATCAGTTGCAGCGTCTTGTCGATCTTCTTGATCAGCTTGCGCTCGCGATCGCGGGCTCGCAGTTCAAGGCTGAACTCTTCTTCCTGGCTGGCACGGTCGGCCGGATCGGGGAAGTTGGCTGCTTCGTCTTTCATGTGATCAACAGTGCGGTCGACTTCCTGCATCAAGTCCTGTTTCCACTTGTTCAGGATCTTGGTGAAGTGCTCGCGCATGGGCTTGCCCATGTACTCTTCGCCCGCGGTTTCAACATAGGGCTCGAAGCCGCTGATCGATTGATTCTGTTGCTTTGCTTGGGTGGGCATGAAATGGACCGCCTCTACTCATGTAATCCATTGCGCAGGATTGCTCCATCACCGGCATGCCGGCCCTGCGACTGCAAGCGGGCGAACTTACCAGATCGAATCGGGCGGCGCCACTCCCGGTTGTCGAGCCTGCGCCGGGCGCTGCTCGCAAAGGTCGACGCCGCCTGCTCCGGTCAGTTCGCAGGCCAGGTCAATTAATGATTTTAGCCAAGCCTGGGCCGGGTGTTCGTCTTCTTTATGGCGTGGAGAGTCGGTACTTGAGGGCCTTGGGTTCTCCCTTGTCCACGGGGTGGGTAGAATCGTTTTTTTGCTCACTTCAATGAAGGAAGGCTAATGGCTCAGTCCTACAGTGCGCGCAGTCGCGCTATCGAACCTTTCCACGTAATGGCCCTGCTGGCCCGTGCCAATGAGCTGCAAGCGGCCGGTCACGATGTGATTCACCTGGAAATCGGTGAGCCGGACTTCACCACGGCTGAGCCGATCATCAAGGCCGGGCAAGCGGCGCTGGCCGCGGGCAAGACCCGCTACACCGCCGCCCGCGGAATCCCCGAACTGCGCACAGCCATCTCCGGTTTCTATCGGCAGCGCTACGGGCTGGATATCGATCCCGGGCGCATCATGATCACCCCCGGTGGTTCCGGTGCATTGCTGCTGGCCAGCAGCTTGCTGGTCGATCCGGGCAAACACTGGCTGCTGGCGGACCCGGGCTACCCCTGCAACCGGCATTTCCTGCGGCTGGTGGAAGGCGCGGCGCAACTGGTGCCGGTCGGGCCGGACGTGCGTTATCAACTGACACCGGATCTGGTGGATCGCTATTGGGATCAGGACAGCGTCGGCGCCCTGGTGGCATCGCCGGCCAACCCCACCGGGACCCTGCTCAGCCGTGACGAGCTGGCAGGACTGTCGACTGCCGTGAAAGCCCGTAACGGGCATCTGGTGGTGGACGAGATCTACCACGGCCTGACCTACGGCAGCGATGCCGCCAGTGTGCTGGAAGTCGACGACAGCGCCTTTGTCCTGAATAGCTTTTCCAAATATTTCGGCATGACCGGCTGGCGCCTGGGCTGGCTGGTAGCGCCACCGGCGGCGATCGGCGAGCTGGAGAAGCTGGCGCAGAACCTTTATATCAGTGCCCCGAGCGTCGCTCAGTATGCGGCCCTGGCCTGTTTCGAACCGGGCACCATCAGTCTGCTGGAAGAGCGTCGGAACGAGTTCCAGCGGCGCCGCGACTTCCTCCTGCCGGCCCTGCGCGAGTTGGGTTTTGGTATCGCGGTCGAGCCGGAAGGGGCGTTCTATCTGTATGCCGATATCAGCGCCTTCGGCGGCGATGCCTTTGCCTTCTGCCAGCACTTCCTCGAAACCGAGCATGTTGCCTTTACCCCGGGGCTGGACTTCGGTCGCCATCAGGCCGGCCACCACGTGCGGTTCGCCTACACCCAGGACCTGCCGCGCCTGCAGGAAGCGGTGGAGCGGATTGCCCGTGGCCTGCGGAGCTGGCAAGGCTGATGCGCTTTCACCCTCACCTCGAAGAAGGCCGCCTGCTGCGTCGCTACAAGCGTTTTCTCGCCGATATCGAAACCAGTAGCGGCGAGTTGCTGACCATTCACTGCCCCAACACCGGCTCCATGCTCAATTGCCTGGTCGACGGCGGGCAGGTCTGGTTCAGCCGTTCCAACGACCCCAAGCGCAAACTGCCCGGCACCTGGGAAATCGGTGAAACCCCACAAGGCCGGTTGTTCTGTGTGAACACCGGGCGGGCTAATGCGTTGGTCGAAGAAGCCTTGCAGGCCGGTGTCATCACCGAGCTGAACGGCTTTACCGGATTGAAGCGAGAGGTGGCTTACGGGCAGGAAAAGAGCCGGATCGATTTCCGCCTCGACTATCCGACCGGTCCGGCGTACGTGGAAGTGAAAAGCGTCACGCTGGGCTTCGACGGCACGGCGGTGGCGGCGTTTCCCGATGCGGTGACCCAGCGTGGCGCCAAGCATCTGCGTGAGCTGGCACACCTGGCACGGGATGGCATCCGGGCGGTGCAGTTGTATTGCGTCAACCTGTCCGGCATCGAGGCGGTGCGGCCCGCGGAAGAGATCGATCCCGGTTATGCCGCGGCGCTACGCGAGGCCGTGGCCTCCGGGGTCGAGGTTCTGGCCTACGGGGTGCGCCTGAGCGCCGAGGAAATGTGCATCGACCGTCGCCTGGACGTCTTGCTCAACGGCTAAAGCCGGACCCAGATGCCCTGGCTGTCTTCCCGGCAAGGGATGGCCACCAGGGACTCCCCGGCACAGGGGCCGGCCACGCATTCGCCGCTTTCGATCAGGAACAGCGCGCCATGGGTGGCGCACTGAATCAGGCTCGCACTCCGATCGAGAAACTGATCAGGGCGCCACTCCAGGTTGACCCCGCGATGGGGGCAGCGATTGAGATAGACATAGACTTGTTGATTGCGGCGTACGGCGAACAGCTTTTGACCGTCAAGGACAAAACCTCGGCTGGAGGCGTCCGCCAGGTCGCCGGTCAGGCAAAGAAACTTCATATCTATCCTCTGAGGGCTCGTCTGTCCGGTGTTCTTCTATGTAGGCGACCATGTGGATGCCCAGCGGATGGAATTGAGAATAGAGGTTTCCAAGGGCGTGGAGGGCGCCCATCCAAGCAGATCCCGTGCCAGCTGGCTGGAGGCATAGCCGCCAATGATGTCCCCGGAGCGTCGCCCCGCCATTTCCACGATCAGGTCGGATGCCGTGGCGTTTATGAAGACAGAGACAAACTCCTTCACGGTGACGCCCTGCTCTGAACCGAGATTCATGATGGGCAGACCGAACGCATTAAGGGGGACCGACAAGGTGCCTTTACCAAAGGCTTCGGCTGCCAGCACATGCGCATCCGCGAGATCACGGACATCAACGAAGTCCCTGATAGTGGACCCGTCACGGGTATCCCAGTCGACACCGTTGATCTGAAAAGGACGATTGAGGTTCGTGCATTGGATTAAAGAGTTTAGAAGGCTGCTCTTGTTAGCCCCTCTAAAACCGGTCCTCAGCTCTTTATCACTGCCGATTGGATTGAAATATCTGAAGATGAAGAACTGAAAATCCCTCGCCTTGGAAATATCATTGAGGGCAAGCTCGAGGAAATACTTGGAGCGAGCATACGGACTCGTCGGGTTGGGAGCGGCGTCTTCGTCGAAACTGTAAGCAGACTCGGAATTGTATAATGACGCGGTGCCGCTCAAGATCAGCTTGTTGACTCCCAGATCGATAAGGTGGTTAACCATCTCGATGGACTTGGAGAAGTTATTGTTGTAGTAGAGATCGGGTTTCAAGGTCGACTCTGCGACATCGATTTTTGCTGCGCAGTGAATGACTAAGCCTATCTCTGGATGTGTCCGGATGATCGTTGT
The DNA here is from genome assembly GCF_050280705.1 of Pseudomonas sp. NPDC089530. Lineage (NCBI taxonomy): Bacteria > Pseudomonadati > Pseudomonadota > Gammaproteobacteria > Pseudomonadales > Pseudomonadaceae > Pseudomonas > Pseudomonas sp. NPDC089530. The sequence continues at coordinate 19,253 of NZ_JBNNVU010000045.1, forward strand.
CAGGAGCGCCTTGTCCGCAATATCGCCTTGATAGTAGTCAAATGCGGCGATTGTGTTATCCGCTTGGATGGGCTGTTCGTCGAGAATAATCGGGTGATGCCCGGCATCTGTCAATGCGAAGGCAATCGTATTGCCGATATATCCGGCGCCGCCAGTAATAAGAATTTTCATTTAGAATTTCCAAACAAGCTGAAAATTGTAGCAATTGATTTTTTTAGCTGATCCGCTGGGCAGGCAAAATTTAATCTGATCCAGCCGGGAGAGCCAAATTCTTGGCCGTCCGAGACCGCGACACCCCTGTGTAGAAGCCTCTCGAAAACATTATCGCCTGCTTGTCTAGCGTCAACCCAGGCGAGATATGAGGCGTCCGAAGGGCTGTATTTAAGTGAAGTATTCAGTAAGCCTTCATACACGATGGACTGATTTTTTCTCAACTGAACTATAAGCTTGTCAAGCCATTCCGAGCAGTAAAGATAGCCATGCTCCAATGCTACGAGGCCCAGGGCATTGATCCCCGTAGAATAAAATGCCTGGGTAGATATAAAATTTTCCCTGATAGCGCGGGACGGGATCACGGCATAGGCTACAGATATACCCGACAGATTGAAAGTTTTGCTAGGGGATAGAATAGTGATGGATTTGTTTTTCAGGCCCTTTACTGACCCTGCCGGGACATGGCTCCGCTCTCCGAGTATGAAGTCCGCATGCGCTTCGTTGGAAATTATTACTGTATCAAGATCCTCGATGCTGCTGGCCATTGCTTCTAAGTCCGCAAGGCCGCTAACAATGCCGTTTGGGTTGGTAGGGTTGCAGAGAACTACAGCGGATGGACGGGTACGTGCTATTTTGAGAAGGTCGCTCGCAACAAATGGTTTGCCGGTCGTGGCGATATCTATTGCTTTGGGTTCAATCTCAAAGCCGTTGCCTAGATTCAGTAACTTGCCGTAATTAGGGCGTTGTAAGAAAAATGATCTATTCTTGCAGACGCTTTTAACTCCAACTCTCACGCCGGAGATTGTATTTGGAATAATAGCGATCCACTCTCGGCATATTTCCCAGTTGTAACGAGTCCGGCACCAATTACGAATGGCCTCGTATACCGTATCAGGGATGTTGGGGTAGGAAAAATGCCCTTCCGCAACTCTTTCTCTAATGGCCGAAAGTATTGGTTCTGGTGTGGCATAAGACATGTCTGCAACCCAGTGCGGTTGCGTGCCCGGGTATCTGGCAACGGCCAAAGTGTTTTTTTCCTGACGATTGACTACGCGTAGTTCGCTCATCGGAAAAATTCGCGCATCGAGGTGAAGTCCGCATCATCGTAATGTTGGAGTTGGTCTTCATCCAGAATGGAAAGTAAACATCTGGATAAATCGAGCTTATGATCGATAAATTCATTTAGGGCATACTTTATGTCTTTTTTTGCGTACTTCAGCTTGCAGTGAACATCCTCGTAGTTTTGCGATAAGCACTGGTCGAGTTTTTGCCTGGCGATTGCGCTCATCCAGAAGTCGTTGGAGGTGATAATCTCGGACATCAGGTCCGCTTGAGGCAGGGCGTTCATTATCTGCGACATTTGGCCTAACAGGCCAAGTGAGGTAAGCCCCCAAAGGTTGTAAAACAACTTGAATCGGGTAGGGGTTCCGGCAGCATCGAATTTATATATTTTTGACGATGTGCTTTTGAGAAAAGCATCGTTTTCCGGCAAAACCGCATCTGACGACGCAAAATAAATCAGACTACCGTTCAGTGCGCCCGTTTTACTGCCGGTAAAGGGGGCTTCTATGAACGTTAGTGTTTCATGGCAGAATGCATCGTTTATTTTTTTGATTGTTGTGGGGGTAAGTGTCGATATATCGATGAATACTGTCTTGTGCACTCCGTTGCGCAATGAGGCGGTTAGTATTTCGCTCCATACCATTTCTGCGGTTTCTGCATCAGGCAGGCAAGAAACGACATAGTCATAGCCGGCAAGGTTGGTTTCGCCCAGGTTTTTTTCTGCTCGGGTGTGGTGAGCAATGCGCCATTGGTTTGTATCCAGGCTTTTGCTCAGCGAAGTGGTAATGGTTCCCTTGCCAATAAAAAGGACGCTATACATATTTGGCCCCTTTCACTGTAAAGGAGTCGCTAACCAGTCCAACCTTGTATTGGCTGATCGGCTTGATGCCGCAACTCTCAAGAAATGGAAGGTCTATCCTTGGCGACGTGCACTTGAGAATGGGCGCAGCGATATAATCTGCTATTTCCAACACTGAAAGTCCCTTGGCCTCAAAGTCAGAAGTCCGGTAGTTTCGATAGGTCAAGTGCGGGAGTAGCGAAATGTCCTCGAGTTCAGTGGGCGATATTTCGAATTCAGCGCGATTGTCCACACCCTTCCAGCAAAACCGGCTGAACGCATCGCCAAACTCAACCTCTCCTATATGTTTTCTGTACCCCAGAAACGCTCCTCTTATAATGGAGTGCGGCGCATCTACAAGAGCAAATATTGGAAAGTAGTACTGTACGGAATGCAGGTCGACCATCACTTTCAGAATGGCTTCATGGCTTGGAGTGAAATCGTTATCGCTATAGCAGGTCGATTGCATTCTGGAAATCGTTAACAGCATTTCCTGGCTTACTCGTGCCTCGCTTGGCAAAGTCTGAAGAATTTCCGAGATGCAAGGGAGTGTCTTTTCAGGGCAGAACTCGGCATTGAATTGAATGTGTAAGTTATCGCACTTGAACTTCCATGGGGATATCACTTGAGTTTTTCTCCTTGTGTTGGGCCTGGCAAAATACTGCTTGCGTCATGCCACTATGCGTTACTCACTAGCGAAGCAATTCTGTCTGGAGGGGCTTAGATGTTTCAGAGACAGAAAAAAGAGTAGTGCGGTAGCACTACAGGTTGCAAAAACCAACCCTGTGCCTCCGAAGTTAAAAAGAATGGGGCCTAGAATATACCCTGTGGTTATGCCGGCGAACGTATACAGGCCGCGCATGCCATTCAACTTGGCTGTCAAACCACGAGGAATCTTGCGTTGAAATTGGTTGTGAGATCTCAGAAACATGACTTGGAACGAGAAGCCAATCAAGCAAGAGAGTGCATTGATCAGAATGCTTGATTGGGTAAAGATAAAGGCGATTTCCGATAACGCGATGGCGATGATCAGAATACCGTATTGCCTGAATCGCTCTCCAAAAAAGCGCTCAAACATTATGTTGGCCGCTATGAGTCCAACGACTTGAGAAAATATGATGTTGGCATACAGCTGAACCGGCTTGTCCGAGACACTTTGGCAATATAAGAGCAAAGCACTGAGAAACAGCCCCGAAAGTAACATCCCTATGAATATGAAATGGTTCGCGGAGGCGATCTCTCTGGACTCGCTTCGCTCGACTGCAACATGTGTTGAGGCTTTGGCCGTCGCGGAAACGGAGGACGAGCACAGGCTGAAAAGCACGCAGATTAATAGCATTGCAAAGGCGAAGTTTAGATAGTTATCTGCCTTGGTCAGGGTCAAGCATATCGGGGCAGCAGCCATCGCGACCGTTATGGAAAGCTGCATGCGGGTATGGGCGCGAGAAAGTTCTGCATTACTTACCTCGCTATTTATTACGGAAAGTCGGCGAAAGTTTATGATTCGAAGAATAGCACCGATGCAAAACGTCAGGAAACAGCCCCAGCCAAGTGCTTGGGTAGTACCAAACATGTAAAAGGACAGCGTCGCGGCTGCGGCAAAGAGAATAATGATTCCCGAAAAACCTTTTTGCTTGTAAGAGTCGATATATGGAGCGACGAGCAGGCCGGTAAAGACGGTGGAGGCAGCCATCGTGCTAAGAAATAACGACATTTCAATGCTGCTTAACCCCATATGGTTCACAATCAACGGGATTGATGCCTGAGTGAATCGCTCGGTGAGGGAAATGCCAAAGCACAGCATTACAATTATGTAGCCTTTCAAGTTTTTCACCACTTAGCTCCTTGCACTCATCGTTCGTGCCTGGGGCAACCTGCGTCGTCTGAGTTCAAATACTGGTGTCACACCGAAAATCCTCTGTTCTGGCAATGAAATATGAGAGGTGTTTCATCTACGCATTGCTGCTCTTCATTTTATACAGGCACCACACCATAGTGGGGGCGAAACGCATTTTTATATGGGGGGGGTCGTTATTTTCATCGATGAGGCAACTGCTCGTTACCACCGCGGAGACCTCGCCCTGTTTAAAAAGTTGATAAGCCTCTACCTTCGATTTGGCATACTTTATCTGTTCGTATTTTTCCAGTTCAGGGACCAATGAGGAGGTGGAGGGATGGATGGCGATTACACTATAAGACTTGTGCAATAGAACCATTGGCATGGTCTCTTCAAACCAGACTTTTTCAAGTTCGATGGCTTCAAGGTTTTCAAAGTGAAAGTCCACCCAGGAAAATAGCCTGCCTTCCCGATTTTCTCTGAATCCTGCAGGCACCAAGAGCTTTATTTTATGCTTCTTTGCATATTCAGCAGCCGCTTGGAATGTGTCATGTAATGAGATGCCAGTCCCCAGTCGCTCGGCTTGCCTGTGCGAGTCTGTTCCGATGGGACCTAAAGTGGCGATAATTTCGCACATTCAGGCAGCCTCTATGAACAGGGTGTCTGATTTTTTCAGTTTGTTATTTTCGAGAAAAATAGAATCTATTATTTCTTTTGAATACTTGTCCTTGTCCAAGACGTAGAGCCTTGTGGATTCCAGGAAGTCGGCTGCTGCTATGATCGAAGCGCACTGCGCTACTTGGCGTTCCAAGCGCTCTGCTGTGTCACGCAGCTCTGCATCTGGCAGGTCCCTGTTCAAAATGTTTTGAACCAGCATTTCGTCGATACTGGTGAAGTTTTGAAGTTTTAGTTCCCGTTCATAGATAAAGCTTCTCCTGCCCGGGTGATGCGCGAGATATAGCAACTTCAGGCACGTTATCGCGATTTTGCTATATAGCCTTCTTCTTGCATCAGGTGTCGAGTGTTTCAGTTGTGATGCATAATAGGCGAGGGGCTGGAACTGATAGGCTATAAACTCTGCCGCACGAGTGTTGGTGAAGTCGGGCTTTGAGAGGTTGAGGTCGTTATTGATAAGCGAGTCAAACGCGATAGACAACACTGCGTTGGATGGATGATTTAAGGCGGAGGCGCTCATTAGTATCAACGGGATGGAGTGAGCGTACTCTCTCTTGCAGGACAATGTTTCTGCAATCGAATCGGGTTCGATTATGCAAAGTATATCTGTGTCGGAGTCGTAGTCATATCGGCCTGAGTTTTTGCGTAGTTCTCCTCTCGCCGTGGAACCAGTCAATGCTAATGTGTGCGGAATGTTGGCGTTCGTCAGGCAGGTGATAAAGCCTTCAATTTCAATGAGCTCGCTCATACATTAATTTCCATATTCATGCAGTCCTTATTCAAGTTTGTACACTACTTGTTGGCTAGGCCTATAAGCACAGGCCGCTCTTGTAAGTGGTGAGAATAAAGATTGAGTGTGAATCGCCGGGTTCAGCCGAAGGCTCCAGTTACCATGTTGTCAAATAGTGAATAAGCTGATTGCACTTCGCTGATGTATTGCGCTTCTGGAGCGTCAAGTGGTGTTATGTTGGCCGAAATGGTGTCGATTTTGTTTGAGTCTGGGTTCTGCCGATAATTAACCGTGACAGAGATGGCGTAGTGGGTCCCGCAGAGGCTGAAGCATACATTCATGTATTCTGGCGTCATCACCGGTTGTTTATTGAGTATCGAGTGAATGGCCAGGGCACACACTCTTGCCTGACAGGTAGCGGCAAACGCCGATTTTGGCAGGCTCTGTGCGTCTGCCGCATCGCCAATGACATGCACGTTGGGGATCTTTAACGACTCAAGTGTTTGAGTGTTGACCGGGCACCATCCGTTTTCACCGGTTAGTCCATTGGCGGCGGTAAATAAATCCGCCTTTTGCCGAGGGATGATGTTAATAACATCGCCCTTGAATGTACCTGCCGCGCAGACCAATTCGCGGGTGTCCGCTCTGAGCGCGGTAACCGTGCCCCCTTGCTTGGCCCCAATCCATTGAATATTGCTCTTGTCGGTGCCGTACCCATAAAGTTTTGTCCAGGCCAGCTCGAATTGTGCTTGTTTGGGAAACCTTTCTTTGGAGTCGAGAAAAATCAGTTTTGAGTTTGGCTTGTGCGCTTTCAAATATTCTGCAATCTGACTGACTCGTTCGTAAGGACCAGGTGGGCATCTATATTCGGTATTAGGTGCAGTCATGAGGACGGTGCCGCCATCCGGCATTTCATGCAGTTGTTTTTTGAGAATATTTAGCTGCTCTGCGCCTTTCCAGGCATGTGGAAATACGTTCGCCAACTCTTGGCTATGACCTTTGATGTGTTCGAAGTCGAAGCTGATGCCAGCGGCGACAACGCATCTATCGTAGTGATAGCTCGAATGCCGGGTTTCTATACATTTTTTCTCAGCGTTGATTCGAGTTGCCCGATCATAAACAATATTTATCCCTTCGGCCGCTAACTTCGTGTAGTCAAACGTCAAGGTCTTCTCGTCTCGTTTGTCGACCAGGTATTCTGCGCCTAGCGGCCCGCAGTGATATTTGGGATTTTCCTCGATTAATGTGATCTTCACATCGGGGGCGAGGTGTCGGAGCGTGCGTGCAAATGTGGCACCGGCGAAGCCGCCACCAATCACCACTACTTTGAACGCTTCTGCAGAAGCAAATTTTAGCGTAGGCCCTGCCACAGCATCTAATGCAGCAACCCCGGCGCCTGTCGCTAACCACTTAAGAAGCGTTCTTCGTTCGTCTAGCATGTTGTCTCTATCCTTAGAGTACTGATCAAGTTATCAAGGTCAGAAGCTTCCTGCCTTTATGGGCTTGATGCGTTAAGTTTGACCCGAGGGGGCATGCCTTGATGGTGCAGGCACGGGATCTGTCCAGGCAGGCGTCAGCTGGTCACTTACAGGCTGCATGCGGGGCGTGCATCAAGCGAAGCGGCATCATGGAGAGGCGCTCTCCATGGCCGGATCGCTCGATACCTGTCTAAAGCATAACCTGTGGTCGGGGGAATCATCAGGTCATTGGAACTCAAGCTTTTACTCTACGACTTTAGCGAAATACGATTGGGAATTCTGGAGGTAGATTTTTGGGATTTTCAGGTCGCCGTACTTGTCAGAGTGTTTACCTACGTACGCCCCGCGGTTTTCCTTGGGGCCGAAGTTCTTATACGTTTCTTCGAAATGTTTTTTGTCTTTCAGGATGGTGATATGAATCAACGGTTCCCCTTCTTTTGTGGGGATCAGGTTGATGGATTCACTTTTGTTCTTTTGGCCTGCGGAATATGCCTTGAAGTTGGCGGCCTGTTCTTTTGCAAAAGACTCAAAAAATTCTTTCTCCATTCCTTGAGGCGGCTTGAAGACTATGACCACCGCGTTCAGGTCCTCTGTTGCCTTTTTTTCGGCTTCGTCGGCGAATGTTGTGGCGCTATTGAGGCCTAGGGAGAGTGACAGCAATGAGAACAGGAGGGTTTTTTTCATGAGGGTTCCCTGATTTCCTTGGGGTGGCAAGTCCAGTCTCCAGACTTGTTGTTTCTTTAAAATTTTTGCTTGAGGCGTTTTTCTGTTTTGGTTCTTTCTTTGGCTTTAAGAAGTTAAGAGGAGATTGAGAGTTTTATAATTTTTTTGCTCTGCCGGATTCGTTGTTCTTAGTGGTTGAGTTTGCTCTATGGTTTTGGATCCAATCAGTTGGCGAGCGTTATAGCCCCAGGGGGCTGTGTCGACAAGCGGCAAAATGTAATAAGATGTTTCTTTTGCGAATGGCCTATTTTATTGGGTGGCGCCAGGTGTTTCTAGCATCATTTTTTGCATGATAGGAGTTGCGTATCGTTGCTTTTTACTTTTTTGCTGTCCTTGACGCACGTGGTTTTTACGGGATAAATTTATGCCGGTTCGCCCACGCGAAGGTTGTTTTTCCTGCCTGTAAGAAGTTGGTTTGCTTCTAGATAAAAGAGTCTTGGAGGCTCTTTGTTTTATGGGCGCGTGCGAAGAAAGGGTATCGGTGTATTTATATGTTGATATTGGTGTTTTCGCGTTGGTGATGTTGAAATTATATAAGGATATAGTCTGATGAATTTTTCGGTTGGTTTTGTTGTTGCATCATTTCTTTGTGTTGCCAATCTCGCATTCGCTGGTGGTGATGAAAACGGAGTAATGGCTAGTAATGGTTGCGTGAATTGTCACGGTGTCGAAGGGCGAGGTCCAACGGTTGGTAATATTCCTCCCTTGAAAGGACGTTCGAAAGAGTTCCTTGTCGCGGCAATGGAAGGTTATAAGACAGGCACTTTGCATGGGACGGTGATGAACCGAGTGATGAAAGATTTTGATGCGCAAAGAATTGACGTTCTGGCCACCTACTTTAGTTCCATAAAGTGATGTGCCGAATGCAGGCTCTAGTGGTTTTTAAGTCTCTGTCGCAAGTAGTTGGGCGCGGGGCGCAGAAAGCCGAATCTTTAAGAGGGCTGTCTGGCTCAGTGCTTTTCCTTAACCTTTCTGGGTTGCTGCCTTTATGGTCATGGCGTTCGCAAGGGATCGAAAGCGCGACCACGCGTTAACGCAAACATAGCTGTATTATGCTCTGTCTGATTTTCATCAGGCTTATAGTGTCGGCAACACTTAATTGATGGCCTCTCATGGAAAATCCGATTCAGTTGGCGGCAACGGCTCCGAGGCGCGGACGGCGCTGCGGATTTAGCCTGGCTCGGCTGCCGGGTCGCCCCAGGCCGCGGCTGTCCAAATTTCCGAGAAGCCAGCCGAGCGAGCCCAATTGCTTCCAATGACCCCTTTACTCAAACCCCGGGCTTTGTTCATCACTCTGAGCCTGCTGTGCCTGTTGGCGATCTGGTTGTCCCTGGCGCTCGGGCCGGTCAGCCTGCCGTTGCTCGACACCCTGCGTGCCGCCTTGCGTCTGCTGGGCCTGCCCATTGAGGGCCAGGGGCTGGAGCAGGCTGAACTGATCCTTGGGCAGATTCGCCTGCCGCGCACCTTGCTGGGGTTGGCGGTGGGCGGTGTCCTGGCCTTGTCCGGGGTGGCGATGCAGGGGCTGTTTCGCAACCCCTTGGCCGACCCTGGGTTGGTGGGGGTTTCCAGTGGTGCGGCCCTGGGCGCGGCTTTTGCCATTGTCGGCGGCTCTCTGTTGGGCGGGGTGTCAGAAGCGATCGCGCCTTATCTGCTGTCGTTGTGCGCCTTTCTTGGCGGCCTGGTGGTGGCAGCGCTGGTCTATCGCTTGGGACGGCGCAATGGCCAGACCCACGTGGCGACCATGCTCTTGGCGGGGATTGCGCTGACGGCGCTGGCCAGTTCGGCCGTGGGACTGTTCACTTACCTGGCCGATGACGCGACCCTGCGCACCTTGACGTTCTGGAACCTGGGCAGTCTCAACGGTGCCAGCTATTCAAGGTTGTGGCCGCTGTTGCTGGTCAGCGCGGCCGTGGCGTTGTGGCTGCCGCGCCGGGCCAGGGCCCTGAACGCCTTGCTGCTGGGGGAGTCGGAAGCCGGCCACTTGGGCATCGATGTCGAGCGCTTGAAGCGCGAACTGGTGTTCTGCACCGCTCTGGGTGTCGGCGCGGCCGTGGCTGCCGCCGGGCTGATCGGTTTTGTCGGGCTGGTGGTGCCCCATCTGGTGCGTCTGCTGGCGGGGCCCGATCACCGGACCTTGTTACCGGCGTCGATCCTGGCCGGCGCCAGCCTGCTGTTGCTGGCGGATCTGGTAGCGCGCCTGGCGCTGGCACCGGCGGAGTTGCCCATCGGTATCGTCACCGCCTTTATCGGGGCGCCGTTCTTTCTGTTCCTGCTGTTGCGAGGGCGTGCCTGATGCTGCGAGCGGAGAATCTGACGGTGCGCCGTGGCAGCAAGATCGTGCTGGAAGGGATCGACCTCGAACTCAAACCCGGTGAAGTGTTAGGCGTGCTGGGGCCCAATGGCGCTGGTAAAAGCACCTTGCTGGCGGCTTTGTGCGGCGAGTTGAAGCCTGATCACGGTCAGGTCCGGCTGGATGAGCGCGAGCTCTCCAAGTGGGAAGGCGGGCAAAAGGCGCAAAGGCTGGCGGTGCTGCCGCAAAGCTCGACGCTGGAGTTCGCCTTCCGCGTCGAAGAGGTCGTTGGCCTGGGACGCTTGCCTTATCAAAGCGGCCGGGCGCGGGATGACGAGATAGTCGGGCAGGCGCTGCACGCCGCGGATGCCGGGCATCTGTACGGCCGCAACTATGTGGCCTTGTCCGGTGGCGAACGTCAGCGCGTGCACCTGGCCCGGGTGCTGGCCCAGCTATGGCCGGGCGCGGTCGGTCAAACCCTGTTGCTCGACGAGCCGACCTCGGCCCTCGACCCTTTGCATCAACATGTCACGTTGCAGGCCATCCGCGCGTTTGCCGATCGGGGCGTCGCGGTGCTGGTGATCCTGCATGATCTGAACCTCGCCGCGCGCTATTGTGATCGCCTGTTGCTGCTCGAAGGCGGCCGCCCTCACTCGCTGGACAGCCCGGCACGGGTGCTGCGGCCCGAACCGCTCAAGGCGGTGTTCGGCCTGGAGGTCCTGGTGCAGGAGCATCCCGAGCGCGGACATCCCTTGATCATCGCCCGCTAAGGCGATTCGCGGAGGCGCCCCATGCGTGCGCTGTTGATTCTGACCCTGTTGCTGCTGGGGGCCTGCCAAAGCGCTCCGCTCATGCCCGAGCTTCCGGTTCCCGCGCGGAGCGGGGCGATTCAGGATCTGCACAGCGGCCAGATCCTGACCCCTGAGGAACTGGTCGTTCGCCTCTCCCGGGCGCCACGGGTGATGGTCGGCGAGCAGCATGACCACCCCGAGCATCACGCTGTGCAGTTGTGGTTGTTGCAGGCGCTGGCGACCCAACGTGCGCAAGGCAGCCTGTTGCTGGAAATGCTTGTGCCGGACCAGCAGCCGCGGGTCGACTCGCTCCAGCAGCACCAGGCGACACAAGGGTTGCCGGATGATCTGCCACGGGCGCTGGCCTGGTCGCCCGGTTGGGATTGGGCGCTGTACGGACCTATCGTGCGTTATGCGCTGCTCCAGCCTTATCCGTTACTGGCCGCCAACCTGGATACCGCTGAGGTTCGCGGCATTTACCGCCAGCCACCGGTCTTGAATGGTGAGCGCTCGAATGCCACCACGGTGCGCAACGAATTGCTGCGGCAAGTTCGTGACTCCCATTGTGGCCTGCTGCCCGACAGCCAGATGCCGGCGATGCTGGCGGTTCAGCAGCAGCGCGATCGCCGCATGGCCGAGCGCTTGCTGGCGGCGCCGACGCCGGCGCTGCTTTTCGCCGGAGCCTTTCATGCGCGCAAGGATGTTGGGGTACCTGTCCACCTGTCGGACCTGGAGTCGTCGAACGGCACCCTGGTGTTGATGCTGGCGCAGCAGGGCACGCCGGTAGCGCCGCAAAGCGCGGATTATGTGTGGTACGGCGCGCAATTGCCGGAGAAGGACTACTGCGCGCAGATGCGCCGGTAAGCCGCTGGCCAGCGGTTTTTTCCGGGCAAAAAAAGACCCGGCAAGAGCCGGGTCAAATAACCGTGATTAGCCTGATGAGGAGATAATCTGAGAGTCCGAACCACCGGTCTTCCAGGTTATCGACCGATCTCGCGATCAGTTGTGATAATCATAACGATTCTCATTTAATGGTCAACAAGAATTTTTCCCATCTCTGCGTATTTCGCCAAACGCTCGTTTGGATTGTCGATAAAACAGGGGCTCAAAGGCTGCTGTTGAGGTGATGCAGGCGGCTGACTTCCTTGTTCAGCAAGTCGATTCGCCGCGCCATGCTTTCGATCAGGCTCTGAGTAATGCGTGGGTTGCTCTGGGTCAGGCTGAGAAACTGGTCCTTGGGGATCAGCATCAAGGTGCAGGGCTCGCTGGCAATGACACTGGCGTTGCGTTTTTCCCCGGTAAAGACGGCCATCGCGCCAAAGATCTCGTCCTTGGGTACGTCTCCAACCTTGTGTCCGTCGACAAACGCTTCGGCATGCCCCTCGATAATGACGAACACGTGATCGGCCTCGTCGCCCTGGCGAATCAGCAGTTCCCCCTTGTCCACACGTTGAAAACCGTGGCTGCGGTGCTGTTCGGGCTGTTTCAGGCGGGCAATGGCATCGGATAGCAGGGCGGTTTGCCCGATCAGGTACTGCAGGAACAGTTCCGAACGCTGCTCGTTGGCATACACATGCTGGAATACTGCCGAACGTTGATAGGGGATCAGGCTCAAGGGTCGGTCGCTGCTGAGTTGCCAGCGAGGCAGTTCGGCCCCTCGGCGCAGCCCGAGCAAGTCGCCGGTGTGCAGGTAAAACAGTGGGCGCTCATCGACGCTGGCCTGCACCTGGCCGCCTTCAAGCAGAAACAGTTGGCTATCGGCAAGGGTGCTTGAGAGGTCTCTGGAGGGCGCCACCACCAATGCGTCGCCAGACGGGGCCAGGCCTTCCAACAGGCGGGGCGGGATGCTTTGCAGTTGATTGGTCAGGGCGTCAGCGTAAGCCGGTTGTTCCCCCAGTAAGTACATAAAAGGCCTGCCAGGTCAGTTCTTGTGGAGCGAAGAAATGGCTTCCAACTGCTTGTTGAGCGCTTCCTTGCGTTCTGCTGGGACATCGTTCCAGTGCACGTCCATCAAGGCGCCTTCGATAGCGTACAACAGCACCTTCGAGGCCCTGAATCCTCGGGTGCGCACCGCCCGATAGGCGTCCACCGCCCCCAGGCGGCGCAAGTCCGAAGCGCTATGGATGCCCACCGCATGCAGCCACTGTGCCGACGTCTTGCCGAGGTTCTTCAGGTGTTGCAATTCATCATTCATCAAGCCTCCTTGCGACAGCCGAATGGTGCGTGGGCGAGTCTCAAAGGAGTGTAGCGTTCAGTAGGAAAAGCGCTGTTCTTTGGTCGCTTTTGGCGCAAAAGCTTCTAAGGCGACAGAGGAAACTACGTCAGAAGCAGAGGGGAAAGGAGAAGGGGAAAGCCAAGTCCAGCGTAAGGCGGGGACGCCGGACTTCGGAAAAACGAACGGTTACTTGGTGCGGTAGCGCAGGCGGGTGCCGAAATTGACAGACATGAGGATTTCGTCGGCGGTCAGTTCAGGGGGGAAGTAGGCTCCGGAGATCTGGGCGTGGGCCAGGCTCGCGCCTTCCATGGAGGAGTTGCGCAGGTCGAGGCCGCGCAGGTCCGCGGAACGGAAATAGGCGTCGGTGAAGTCGATGCCATCGGCGTTCAGTTCGCGTAGGTCAAGGCCGCGGAAGTCGCCGCCACGCATGTCGACGATCTGGTCTTTCGGGCGTTCCCGGTTGAAGCCGTCGATGTCGTCTTTGTGCAGCAAAGCGTAAAGGGGGGTGTCGAGAAGTTTGGGCTGACTCATGGGGGCGTCCCTGCTGGAATTATGACGCCAGTATAGTGCCACTATTTCAGCCGTGAAACCTTTACGGTTTCACGGCTGAAATAGTTGATTACAAGCCTGGGAGACGCTGGCGAATGTTCGCGACCAGGGCGTCGAGGCTTCCGCTTTCGTTGGTCTCGACGCGCTTGCTGCGCAGCGCTTCCTCAGCGGTCAGGGCTTCGCGATTCGCTTGCTGTTGCTCGATCACGGCCAGGGTCGCGTCCGATGGGTCGTTGCGGTCGGCCTGGCGTTGCGCCAGCCAGCTGGCGATGACGGCTTGCGGCGCATTGCAGTCGACGATCAGGCACGGCGTGCCGGTCGCTTCGGCAACCTTGGCCGCGGCATCACGCTGGTCGCGCTTGAGGTAGGTCGCGTCGATGACCACCGGGAAACCGGCCCGCAGGACGATGCTAGCAATCTCATGCAGGCGGTCATAGGTCGCGGTATTGGCCTGGGCATTATAAATGCCGGCATTCGGATCGTTCGGCACCTGCTGCTCACCGAACAGGCGCTTGCGCTCGACATCGGAGCGCAGGCGAACGGCACCCAGGGCTTCCACCAGGCGCATGGCCACATGGCTTTTGCCGACCGCGGAGACGCCCGAGGTAATGGCCAGGAAGCGCGACGGAATGGTGCTGTAGCTCTCGGCGAGGTTGGCGTAGTTGCGGTACTGGCGCAGGGTGGTGGCGCGCTGCACCGGGGTGGCGTCGGCCGGCATGCTGAACAGCGCGACCTTGGCGCGGACCAGGGCGCGATAGGCTTTATAGAAGTTCAACAGCTCCAGGCCCTGGTAGTCGCCGGTCTGTTCCAGGTACTGACTGACGAAGCGGCGGGCCAGGCTTTTCAGGCCGCGGTCTTCCAGGTCCATGGCGAGGAAGCCGGCGTCGGCGTAGACGTCGGTGAAGCGGAACGGCTCGTTGAATTCGATGCAGTCGAAAATCACCACCTTGCCGTCGATGACCGTCGCGTTCCCCAGGTGGATGTCGCCATGGCATTCGCGGATGAAGCCTTCGGCCTTGCGCTGGGCGAACAGCGGTTTGAGGCGTTCGAAGCTGCTTTCGGCCCAGGCTTGCAGGGCTTCGAGTTGTTGCAGGTCGGCCTTGTCATTGAGGAACGGGCGAATCTGCTCGAAGTTCTGGCGTACAGGCGCCATCACGCTTTCCGGGGTGCCGGCTTCGTGGCTGGCCGGGACGCGCGGGGCGTTGAGGTGGAACTTGGCGATCTGCCGGGCCATCTCGTCGATGTGTGCGGTGGTCACTTCGCCGTTGGCTTGCAGGGTGCTGAGCAACTGGCTTTGCGGGAACTGGCGCATTTTCAGCGCATATTCGATGACCGGGCCGTCACCACCGAGCTGCGGCGCTTCGGCACTGCCGGTGATCGGCAACACTTCCAGGTACAAATCGTCGGTCAGGCGCTGATTGAGGCGCAGCTCTTCGCCGCAGAAGTGTCCGCGAGCTTCGAGGCTGGTGAAGTCGAGGAAACCGAAGTTGACCGGTTTCTTCAGCTTATAGGCATAGGCGCCGGTGAGCAGGACCCAGGAAATATGGGTTTCGATGACCTGGAATCCGTCTACGGGATGCGGGTAGAGGGCCGGGTTTTGCAGAGCGGCGATCAGGGATTGGCTCACAAGCGATCCTTCAGAGTCGGGGAAAATTCAAGGGCGTCATTATGGCCGCTGACAGGGCTAACGCAAACCTCGGACGGCTCCTGTTGACGATGAATAAAGTGCGTATAATCCGCCGCCATGACTCGTACCCGATCCCCCCGTACCGCTAAAAAAACTCCGTCTGGTGGCCTGCGCCCCTGGCTGGGCTGGGCCTTGAAGCTCGGTCTGGTCGGTCTGGTGGTGCTCGCCGGCTTCGCGGTTTATCTCGATGCCGTGGTCCAGGAGAAATTCTCCGGCAAGCGCTGGACCATTCCGGCCAAAGTCTACGCACGCCCACTGGAGCTGTTCGTCGGACAAAAGCTCAGCAAGGACGATTTCCTCACCGAACTCGACGCCCTGGGCTATCGCCGCGAAAGCGTGGTCAACGGCCCCGGCGCCGCCTCGGTCAGTGGCAACACCGTGGACCTCAACACCCGCGGTTTCCAGTTCTATGAAGGCATGGAGCAGGCGCAACCGGTGCGGGTGCGGTTTTCCGGCGACTACGTGGCCGAGCTGTCAGGCAGCCAGGGTGCGAAACTGGCGGTGGTGCGCCTTGAGCCGCTGCTGATCGGCGGCCTGTATCCGAAGAACCTCGAGGACCGGATCCTGATCAAGCTCGATCAGGTCCCACCGTATCTGCTGGAAACCCTGGTAGCGGTCGAGGACCGGGATTTCTACAGCCACTTTGGCGTGTCGCCCAAGTCGATCGCCCGGGCCGTCTGGGTCAACACCTCGTCCGGGCAGATGCGCCAGGGCGGCAGTACCCTGACCCAGCAGTTGGTCAAGAACTTCTTCCTCACCAACGAGCGCAGCCTGAGCCGCAAGCTCAACGAGGCGATGATGGCGTTGCTGCTGGAGTTGCATTACGACAAGCGTGAGATCCTCGAGGCCTACCTCAACGAGGTCTTCATCGGTCAGGACGGCCAGCGTGCCGTGCACGGTTTCGGCCTGGCCAGCCAGTTCTTCTTCAGCCAGCCGCTGGCCGAGCTCAAGCTGCATCAGGTTGCCTTGCTGGTGGGGATGGTCAAGGGGCCGTCCTATTACAACCCGCGTCGGTATCCGGAGCGGGCGCTCGAGCGGCGTAACCTGGTGCTCGACCTGCTGGCGCAGCAGGGCGTGGCGACGCCGGAGCAGGTCGAAGCGGCGAAGAAAATGCCACTGGGCGTGACCAAGCGCGGCAGCCTGGCGGACAGTTCGTTCCCCGGCTTCCTGGACCTGGTGAAGCGCCAGTTGCGTGAAGACTACCGCGACGAAGACTTGACCGAGGAAGGCCTGCGGATCTTCACCAGCTTCGACCCGATCCTGCAGATGAAGGCCGAGGCTTCGGTCGGCGACACCTTCAAGCGCCTGGCCGGCCGCAAGGGCGCGGACGAAGTCGAGGCGGCGATGGTGGTGACCAACCCGGAAACCGGTGAAGTCCAGGCCATGATCGGCAGTCGCCAGCCTGGCTTTGCCGGCTTCAACCGGGCGCTGGATGCGGTGCGGCCGATCGGTTCGCTGATCAAGCCCGCGGTCTACCTGACGGCGCTGGAGAAGCCCAGCCAGTACACCCTGACCAGCTGGCTTTCCGACGACTCGTTCTCGGTGAAGGGCGCTGACGGCCAGGTGTGGAAGCCGCAGAACTACGATCGCCGCACACACGGTACGGTCTTCCTTTATCAAGGGCTGGCTCACTCCTACAACCTGTCGACCGCACGGCTGGGTCTGGAAGTCGGCGTGCCGAACGTGCTGAAGACTTTGGGACGCCTCGGCGTCAGCCGCGAGTTCCCAGCGTTCCCTTCGATGTTGCTGGGGGCGGGGGGCTTGAGCCCGATGGAAGTTGCCACCATGTACCAGACCCTGGCCAACGGTGGTTTCAACACCCCGATGCGCGGGATCCGTAGCGTGCTGACCGCCGAGGGCGAGCCGCTCAAGCGTTATCCGTTCCAGATCCAGCAACGTTTCGATCCGGGTTCGATCTACCTGATCCAGAGTGCGATGCAGCGCGTGATGCGCGAAGGCACCGGCAGCTCGGTCTACAACGTGCTGCCGCGCTCCCTGGCGCTGGCGGGCAAGACCGGTACCAGTAACGATTCCCGTGACAGCTGGTTCGCCGGTTTCAGCCAGGATCTGCTGGCGGTGGTCTGGCTGGGGCGCGACGATAACGGCAAGACGCCGTTTACCGGTGCCACCGGCGCGCTGCAGGTCTGGACCAGTTTCATGCGCAAGGCCGACCCGCTGCCGCTGGATATGCCACAGCCGGATAACGTGGTGCAGGCCTGGGTCGATTCGCGGACCGGACAAGGTTCCGACGCCAACTGTCCGGGTGCCGTACAGATGCCGTATATTCGCGGCAGTGAGCCCCCTCCCGGTCCGGCTTGCGGCGGTCTCCCGGCGCCCGTCGAGTCGGTGATGGATTGGGTCAAGGGCTGGATGAATTAAGCGAAGAGGGTTTGACGTGAACAAGTGGTGGATTCCAGCTATTACAGCTCTGGCTTTGCTCAATGGTTGCGCCAGCGTGCAGCGTGGCTCGATTCCGGTGGTGGATTCCGGCACTGCCGTGTCCAACAGTGAGCGCATATCGGCCAACGGCGGCTTCCGCAAGACGACGGTCAAACGTCCGGCCCAGGCGCAGGCTCAGACTCAGGCGATTCCGCAGGACTCGGGTGTCGTGGTGATGGTCCCGGGCGGGGCCGCCGCGACTGCCGCGCCGATCAGCAGCTCGCCGATCACTCCGGGCCCGATCACGCCTGGGCCTGTCGATACCTCGCCGATTCAGTCCGCACCGATCAATCAGGGCAGCTACAGCCTGCCGCCGACGCCGAGCGGCGTGCCTTCGGCCAGCGCTGGCGGCCTGTCCGCCGATGAACAACTGGACGGCCCGGTGCTGGCGCTGTTGACCACGGCTCAGCAACAGCAGGCGAGCGGCGACCTGAACGGTGCGTCCTCCAGCCTCGAACGCGCCCAGCGTGTCGCGCCTCGCGAGCCGCAGGTGCTGTATCGCCTGGCCCAGGTGCGCATGGCCCAGGGCGATGCCGCACAGGCCGAACAGTTTGCCCGTCGTGGCCTGAGCTTCGCCAATGGTCGTCCCGATCTGCAGGCCAGCCTGTGGGGGTTGATCGCCCAGGCACGGGAGAAGCAGGGTGACGCCGCCGGTGCTGCCCAGGCCCGGCAGAAAGCCAAGGTATCGCTGTGATGGATGCGCGCTTTCCGAAAGTCGCCGAACAGTTGCTGTTGATCGAGCGTGAGCTGCGTTTGCACGGGCTGTGGGATGAGACCCCGCCGAGTGCCGAGGCGCTGGCCAGTGTCGAGCCTTTTGCCGTGGACACATTGGAGTTCGAACAATGGCTGCAGTGGATCTTCCTGCCACGGATGAAGGCGATTCTCGAACAGAATCTGCCCCTGCCCAACGTTTCGGGCATCCAGGAAATGGCCGAAGTGGTGTTTGCCGGCCGCTCGATGCAGGGCCGGGATCAACAGTTGCAGATCCTGCTCAAAGAGTTTGACCAACTGATCGTCGCCACCCGCTGAAACACCTGCAACCACTGCCTAGCGGCAGTGGTTGTCAATCGCCTTTCTCGTCTCCATGGTGCGCTGCTGACGTTGTTCCTCGTTCAGGCGGCGCATTCCTCCCTCTACGTTCTCGCTCAGGCGCGGGTTGTTCTGTAACTGCGCCAGGCTGGCGCGTGCCTGTTCGCAAAAACTTCTGCGTTCGGCTTCCTGCTTGGCAAGCTGTTGTCTCACCTGGCTGTCCATGACCGATTGCCGGGTATCCGCCTGGCTGCGCGGTGACGAATTGCTCGTGCCTTTGGGCACGGCTGGCAGCGTGATGGGGGTACTGGCAACCCCCAGGGGAGGCTGGGCGTCGAAGTGGGTAACCCCTTCGGCGTCGACCCACCTGTAAACCTCCCTGGCCTGGCAGGGAAGATTCCAGGCTAGAAGCAGACTGATGGTGATGGCGAAGATTCGCATTTATGAATTCCTTATCCAGGATTGCGCAATTGAAGCGCAGGCGCTCGCTGTTTAGAGGTTTTTTCTTGCGTTCTCATGCGCTTAGTTCGAATTAAGCCCATTGGCATCTTGACTTGCAGAGGGCGAAACAGAAGAATCCAAAGTCCGCTGTAGAGGGACTGCCAGAAGCAGACCCACTCGGTAGAACATGAGGCGCACACCAGCGCCGACCTGCTACACCCGCAACGCGTTACCTCGCGCTGGGTGGGAAAACCCCGCAACACTTGGGGCACTCCCAATACTTGCTCAGTCAGTGCTGACGTAGTCGGCGACCACCGTCGCTCATGCTCTGCCGAGAAGTAAACCTATTAAGACCCGTCCCCTTTCAAGAGGGCGGTATTCTGGCGTTTTAGAGGTGAACAACGTGGAGCTTTTATCTGGCGGTGAGATGCTCGTCCGCTTCTTGCGTGACGAAGGCGTCAAATATATCTATGGGTACCCGGGTGGTGCTCTCCTTCATGTTTACGATGCCCTGTTCAAAGAACCGGAAGTGACCCACATCCTGGTTCGTCATGAACAAGCGGCGACCCATATGGCTGACGGCTACGCCCGTGCCACCGGTAACGCCGGCGTGGTACTGGTGACTTCCGGCCCAGGCGCGACCAATGCCATCACCGGTATCGCCACGGCCTATATGGACTCCATTCCAATGGTGATCATCTCCGGTCAGGTGCCTAGCACCATGGTCGGTACCGACGCGTTCCAGGAAACCGACATGATCGGTATCTCCCGGCCGATCGTGAAGCACAGCTTCATGGTCAAGCACGCTTCGGAAATCCCGGAGGTCATGAAGAAGGCGTTCTACCTGGCGCAATCCGGTCGTCCGGGTCCAGTCGTGGTCGATGTCCCCAAGGACATGACCAATCCGGCTGAAAAGTTCGAATACGTTTTCCCTAAAAAAGCGAAGCTGCGCTCCTACAGCCCGGCTGTTCGCGGTCACTCCGGGCAGATCCGCAAGGCGGCAGAAATGCTCCTGGCGGCCAAGCGTCCTGTGCTGTACGCAGGCGGCGGCGTGATCCTCGGTGGTGGCTCCGCGCCGCTGACCGAACTGGCACAGATGCTCAACCTGCCGGTGACCAATACCTTGATGGGCTTGGGTTGCTACCCTGGCACCGATCGCCAGTTCGTCGGCATGCTCGGCATGCACGGCAGCTACACCGCCAACCTGACCATGCACCACGCTGACGTGATCCTGGCGGTTGGCGCGCGTTTCGACGACCGGGTTATCAACGGCGCGCCGAAGTTCTGCCCGAACGCCAAGATCATCCATGTCGACATCGACCCGGCTTCCATCTCCAAGACCATCAAGGCAGACGTGCCTATCGTCGGTCCTGTGGAGAGTGTCATGACCGAAATGGTCGCGGCCCTCAAGGAAATCGGCGAAACCCCGAACAAGGATACGGTCGCCAGCTGGTGGAAGCAGATCGACGAGTGGCGCGGTGATCGTGGCCTGTTCCCTTACGACAAGGGCGACGGCAGCATCATCAAGCCGCAGACCGTGATCGAAACCCTGTGCGAAGTGACCAAGGGTGATGCCTTCGTCACCTCCGACGTGGGCCAGCACCAGATGTTCGCGGCGCAGTACTACAAGTTCAACAAACCCAATCGCTGGATCAACTCCGGTGGCCTGGGCACCATGGGCTTCGGCTTCCCGGCGGCCATGGGCGTCAAGTTGAGCTTCCCGGACGCTGACGTCGCCTGCGTAACGGGCGAAGGCAGTATCCAGATGAACATCCAGGAACTGTCGACCTGCCTGCAGTACGACCTGCCGGTCAAGATCGTCAACCTGAACAACGGTGTGCTGGGCATGGTTCGCCAATGGCAGGACATGAGTTACGGCAGCCGCCACTCGCACTCCTACATGGAATCGCTGCCTGACTTCGTCAAGCTGGTCGAAGCCTATGGTCACGTGGGCATTCGCATCACGGACCTGAAGGACCTGAAGCCGAAGATGGAAGAGGCGTTCGCCATGAAGGATCGCCTGGTGTTCCTCGATATCCAGGTCGATACCAGCGAGCACGTCTATCCGATGCAGATCAAAGACGGCTCCATGCGCGATATGTGGCTGAGCAAGACGGAGCGTACTTAATCATGCGGCACATTATCTCCTTGCTTCTGGAAAACGAACCGGGCGCCTTGTCTCGTGTGGTGGGCCTGTTTTCCCAGCGTAACTACAACATCGAAAGCCTGACTGTGGCACCGACCGAAGACCCGACCTTGTCGCGTCTGACGCTGACCACCGTGGGGCACGATGAAATCATCGAGCAGATCACCAAAAACCTGAACAAGCTGGTTGAAGTGGTCAAGCTGGTCGACCTGACGGAAAGCGCGCACATCGAACGCGAACTGATGCTGGTCAAGGTCAAGGCCACCGGCGCCCAGCGCGCCGAGGTCAAGCGCACCACCGATATTTACCGTGGGCAGATCGTCGATGTCAGCGCCAGCGTGTATACCGTTCAATTGACCGGTACCAGCGACAAACTCGACAGTTTCATCCAGTCGATCGGCACCGCTTCGATTCTGGAAACCGTACGCAGTGGCGTCACCGGCATTGCCCGTGGCGACAAAGTACTCAGCATCTAACTCAAATTGGCGAATGGCCGGAACGGCCTGATATAGGGGAAATTCATGAAAGTTTTCTACGATAAAGACTGCGACCTCTCGATCATCCAGGGCAAGAAAGTTGCCATCATCGGTTACGGCTCCCAGGGCCATGCTCAAGCGTGCAACCTGAAAGACTCCGGAGTCGATGTGACCGTTGGCCTGCGTAAAGGCTCGGCTACCGTTGCTAAGGCCGAAGCCCATGGTCTGAAAGTGACCGACGTGGCTGCGGCCGTTGCCGGCGCCGACCTGGTCATGATCCTGACCCCGGACGAGTTCCAGTCCCAGCTGTACAAGAACGAAATCGAGCCGAACATCAAGAAGGGCGCCACCCTGGCCTTCTCCCACGGCTTCGCGATTCACTACAACCAGGTTGTTCCGCGTGCCGACCTCGACGTGATCATGATCGCGCCGAAGGCCCCAGGCCACACCGTACGTTCCGAGTTCGTCAAGGGCGGCGGTATCCCTGACCTGATCGCGGTTTACCAGGACGCTTCCGGCAACGCCAAGAACGTAGCCCTGTCCTACGCGGCAGGCGTGGGCGGTGGCCGTACCGGTATCATCGAAACCACCTTCAAGGACGAGACTGAAACCGACCTGTTCGGCGAGCAGGCCGTTCTGTGTGGCGGTACCGTCGAGCTGGTCAAAGCCGGTTTCGAAACCCTGGTCGAAGCTGGCTACGCGCCAGAAATGGCCTACTTCGAGTGCCTGCACGAACTGAAACTGATCGTTGATCTCATGTACGAAGGCGGTATCGCCAACATGAACTACTCGATCTCCAACAACGCTGAGTACGGCGAGTACGTGACGGGGCCGGAAGTGATCAACGCCGAATCCCGTCAGGCCATGCGCAACGCCCTGAAGCGTATTCAGGATGGCGAGTACGCCAAGATGTTCATCAGCGAAGGTGCTACCGGCTACCCATCGATGACCGCCAAGCGTCGCAACAACGCTGCCCACGGTATCGAAATCATCGGCGAGCAACTGCGTTCGATGATGCCGTGGATCGGTGCCAACAAGATCGTCGACAAATCCAAGAACTAAGTTCGGCTTTTGTCAGGGAAAACGCGGCTTAGGCCGCGTTTTTTCGTTTGGATAGACAGGTTCTGGTATAAAGCTGGATCCTTTGGGGTCGAATCGCGGCCCTGGTACCGTCGAAACTTTTCACACCGTTGCAAGGTAATGTCCATGAGCGAACGTCCCGAAGAGCCAAACCAGGCCTCTGACGCCGAAAGCCTGCTACCCGTCGATGAGCATGTCGAAGAAGGGCATGACGCTGAAGGCCGTAAAGTCCGGCATCGTGGTATCTATCTGCTGCCGAACCTCTTCACCACCGCGAACCTGTTCGCCGGTTTTTACTCGATCATCAATTCCATGAGTGCCCAGAGCGCGGCGAGCGCTGGCGACGCGGCAGGGGCGAGCAAGTATTTCGCGTTCGCGGCCATCGCGATCTTTGTCGCCATGGTGCTCGATGGCCTGGACGGGCGTGTGGCCCGCATGACCAATACTCAGAGCGCCTTCGGCGCCGAGTATGATTCGCTGTCCGACATGGTCGCCTTTGGTGTTGCGCCTGCCTTGCTGGCATTCGGTTGGGCGCTGGGTGACATGGGCAAGGTTGGCTGGATGGTCGCCTTCATTTATGTGGCGGGCGCGGCTTTGCGTCTGGCCCGTTTCAACACCCAGGTCGGGACTGCCGACAAGCGTTATTTCATCGGTCTGGCCAGCCCGGCGGCGGCGGGTGTGGTGGCCGGTATCGTCTGGGCATTCAGTGACTACGGTATCCAGGGTTCGAAGATGTCGTTCCTGGTGGCGCTGATGGTGGCGGCAGCCGGCATGCTGATGGTCAGCAACATCAAGTACAACAGCTTCAAGGAGCTGGATCTCAAAGGGCGCGTCCCGTTTGTAGCCATCCTGGCGGTGGTGCTGGTGTTTGCCGTGGTATTCAGTGATCCACCACGAATCCTGCTGTTGGTATTCCTTGCCTATGCGGCATCCGGGCCTGTGCAATACCTGCTGCATCTTCGTCGACGCAAAACGTTGCCTTAATGTAATTTCCCCCATACTCCGCAGTCTATTGGTGCATCAGTCCTCCAATGCTGCGGAGTTGCCATGTTGATCAAAGTCCCCAAGTCGTCTGATTGCAAAGAGTCGGACGTCACGCCTGAATCTCTTTATCTCTCTCGTCGTAGCCTGTTGGGCGGGGCTCTTGCCGGCCTGGCCGCAACTGCTTTGCCGCGCTGGGCCAGCGCTGAAGAAGCAGGGCGCTATGCTGGCGTCGATCCTGGCAAGGCGCCGTCATGGTTCACACAAAAACTGCCGCAGACCAAATGGCAAGCCGTTAACGTCAAGGACGAGTCGATCACCCCATTCAAGGATGCCACCCACTACAACAACTTCTATGAGTTCGGTGCCGACAAGGGCGACCCGGCTGCCAATGCCGGCGCGCTGAAAACCGAGCCCTGGAGTGTGGTGGTGGATGGTGAGGTGGGTAAGCCTGGGCGTTATGCGCTGGAAGACTTCATGAAGCCTTACCAGTTGGAAGAGCGGATCTATCGGCTGCGTTGCGTCGAGGCGTGGTCCATGGTGATTCCCTGGATAGGTTTCCCGGTCTCCGAGTTGCTCAAGCAGGTCGAGCCGACCTCTAAGGCCAAATACATTCGCTTCGAAACCCTGCAGGACCCCAAGAGCATGCCGGGTCAGCGGTCGGGGTTTGCCCTGATCGACTGGCCTTATGTGGAGGGGCTGCGCCTGGATGAAGCCATGCACCCGTTGGCGATTCTTGCCGTGGGGATGTATGGCCGTGAGCTGCCTAATCAGAACGGTGCTCCATTGCGCTTGGTGGTGCCGTGGAAGTACGGCTTCAAAAGCGTGAAGTCCATTGTGCGGATCAGTTTGGTGGAGGAGCAGCCGAAGACGACCTGGCAGAGTATTGCGCCCAATGAGTACGGTTTTTACGCGAATGTGAATCCCACGGTCGATCATCCACGCTGGACCCAGGCCCGTGAGCGTCGGCTGCCTAGCAGTCTGTTCAGTCCCAATGTGCGCGAGACGCAGATGTTCAATGGGTACGCGGAGGAAGTCGCCTCTTTATATACCGGCCTGGATCTGCGGAAGAACTACTGATGCGCTACCCACTCTGGCGCCTTGGCGTCTTTATTGTTGTGGCTATCTGGCCTTTGTTCTGGTTGTACCAGGCTTGGGCTTCCGTTCTCGGGCCCGACCCGGGGAAAGTGCTGGTCGATCGCTTGGGGTTGGGGACACTGACTCTGTTGCTGATCACCCTGAGCATGACCCCGCTGCAGAAGCTGACGGGTTGGGCGGGGTGGATCGCGGTACGGCGGCAGCTGGGTTTGTGGTGCTTTGCTTATGTGGTTCTGCATTTAAGCGCTTACGCCGTCTTTATCCTCGGGCTAGATTGGTCGCAGTTGGGGGTGGAGTTACGCAAGCGGCCCTACATTATTGTGGGAAGCCTGGGTTTCCTCGGATTATTGGCCTTGGCGGTGACGTCCAATCGATACAGTCAGCGTCGCCTGGGCAGTCGTTGGAAGAAACTGCACAGGTTGGTGTACTTCATCCTGGGGTTGGGTTTGCTACATATGCTCTGGATTGTCCGGGCGGATCTTAAAGAGTGGGCTATCTATGCCTCTATCGGCGCGTTGTTATTAGTGCTGCGGGTGCCACCGGTGACGCGCCGAATTCCCCGGTTGTTGGTGAAAAAACCATCTTCTGCAACAAAAACGTAATTAGGTGTTGACGGCGAATTATATCTCTCTATAATTCGCCCCACTTCCGGCGCAGTCGAAACGGAAAACTCCTTGGTATTCAACGAGTTATACGATTTTCGACAGCGGTTGCGCTTCAGTTCAGCGAAGCCCGAAGGAGTCGATAAGGCAGTGTGGTTTCGCCTGATTGACGATTCGATCGTCTCGGTCGAAAGCGGAGCAAAAGAGGTGTTGACAGCAGCGTGTAACGCTGTAGAATTCGCCTCCCGCTGACGAGAGATC
>NZ_JBNNVU010000046.1:0-44691 GCF_050280705.1 Pseudomonas sp. NPDC089530
GTGTTCCAATAGGGATCAAAGATAACTATGACACCGTGGATCATCCCACCCGTTTTTACTCTTTTATCTACGATGACAACTGTCCATCCCGTGACCACTTCCGCATCGTTGTCGGCCTCGGCAAGAGCGGCATGTCCCTGGTTCGCTTCCTGGCGAGCCGGGGCGTGTCGTTTGCCGTTGCCGATACGCGGGAAAATCCACCGGAGCTGGCCACGCTGCGCCGTGACTATCCGCAGGTGGACGTGCGTTGTGGCGAGCTGGACGTCGACTTCCTGTGCCGTGCCGATGAGCTCTACGTGAGCCCCGGCCTGGCCCTGGCGACCCCGGCCCTGCAAGCCGCCGCCGCCCGTGGGGTGAAACTCTCCGGCGATATCGAGCTGTTCGCGCGTAACGCGAAGGCGCCGATCGTCGCCATCAGCGGTTCCAACGCCAAAAGCACCGTGACCACCCTTGTCGGTGAGATGGCGGCAGCGGCAGGCAAGCGGGTCGCCGTGGGCGGCAACCTGGGGACCCCGGCGCTGGACCTGCTCAGCGACGACGTCGAGCTGTACGTCATGGAACTGTCCAGCTTCCAGCTGGAGACCACTGAT
This sequence comes from Pseudomonas sp. NPDC089530, assembly GCF_050280705.1. NCBI lineage: Bacteria > Pseudomonadati > Pseudomonadota > Gammaproteobacteria > Pseudomonadales > Pseudomonadaceae > Pseudomonas > Pseudomonas sp. NPDC089530. Next base: position 591 of record NZ_JBNNVU010000046.1, read on the forward strand.
CAGTTGGGGGCCGAAGTGGCCACCGTGCTGAATATCAGCGAAGACCACATGGACCGCTACAGCGGCCTGCCGGCGTATCACCTGGCCAAGCACCGGATCTTCCGTGGCGCCCGGCAAGTGGTGTTCAACCGCCAGGACGCCCTGACCCGGCCATTGGTCGGTGAAGGCCTGCCGTGCTGGACCTTCGGCCTGAGCAAACCCGATTTCAAGGCATTCGGCCTGCGTGAAGAAGATGGCGAGAAATACCTGGCCTTCGAATTCCAGAACCTGATGTCAGTACGCGAGTTGAAGATCCGCGGCGCCCATAACCAGTCCAACGCCCTGGCAGCGCTGGCCCTGGGGCATGCGGTCGGCTTGCCGTTCGACGCCATGCTCTCGGCCCTGCGTACCTTCGCCGGCCTCGAGCACCGCTGCCAGTGGGTGCGCGACCTGGATGGCGTGGGTTACTACAACGACTCCAAGGCCACCAACGTCGGCGCCGCCCTGGCGGCCATCGAAGGCCTGGGCGCAGATATTGCCGGGAAGATCGTGCTGATCGCCGGTGGCGACGGCAAGGGCGCCGAGTTCAAGGACCTGCGCGATCCAGTGGCGGCCAACTGCCGCGCCGTGATCCTGATGGGCCGGGACTCCGACAAGATTGGCGAAGCCATCGGCGATGCCGTGCCGCTGATTCGCGTCGGCTCCCTGGTCGAAGCCGTGGAGCAGTGCCGGGCCGCCGCCCAGGCCGGCGACGTGGTGTTGCTGTCGCCCGCCTGCGCCAGTTTCGACATGTTCAAGAATTACGAAGACCGTGGTCACCAGTTCGTCCGCGCCGTGGAGGATCTGGCATGAACCTGAGAGGCATCATCAAGCCTTATCCGTCGCCGCTGATCACCGGGCGCGGCATCGATCTCGATTTCCCGATGCTCGCCGGTTGCCTGACGCTGCTCGGCCTCGGGCTGATCATGATCGCATCGGCCTCCACCGAAGTGGCCGCGGTGCAGTCGGGCAGCGCCCTGTACTACATGACTCGCCACCTGATCTACGTCGTGCTGGGCCTGGGTGCCGGCATCGTCACCATGATGATCCCGATCGCCACCTGGCAGCGCCTGGGCTGGATGATGCTGATCGGCGCGTTCGGTTTGCTGGTGATGGTGATCATTCCGGGGATCGGCCGTGAGGTGAACGGTTCGATGCGCTGGATCGGCTTCAGCTTCTTCAACGTCCAGCCGTCCGAGATCTCCAAGGTGTTCGTGGTGATCTACCTCGCCGGTTACCTGGTGCGTCGCCAGAAAGAAGTGCGTGAAAGCTGGATGGGCTTCTTCAAGCCGTTCATCGTGCTGCTGCCGATGGCCGGGCTGCTGCTGATGGAGCCGGACTTCGGGGCCACCGTCGTGATGATGGGGGCTGCCGCGGCGATGCTGTTCCTCGGCGGGGTCGGGCTGTTCCGTTTTTCCTTGATGGTGGTCCTGGCGGTGGCAGCGGTGGTCCTGCTGATTCAGATGCAGCCATACCGGATGGCGCGCCTGACCAACTTTGCCGACCCCTGGGCCGACCAGTTCGGTGCCGGTTATCAGCTGTCCCAGGCCTTGATCGCCTTCGGTCGCGGCGAATGGCTCGGCGTTGGTCTGGGCAACAGCGTGCAGAAACAGTTCTACCTGCCGGAAGCCCACACCGACTTCGTGTTCTCGGTGCTGGCCGAAGAGCTGGGCGCCGTCGGCTCCCTGTGCACGGTGGCGCTGTTCGTCTTCGTCTGTATCCGTGGCATGTACATCGGCCTGTGGGCCGAGAAAGCCAAGCAGTTTTTTGCCGCCTATGTCGCCTATGGCCTGTCGTTTCTGTGGATCGGCCAGTTCCTGATCAACATCGGGGTGAACGTCGGCCTGCTGCCGACCAAGGGCCTGACCCTGCCGTTCCTCAGTTATGGCGGCAGCTCGTTGGTGATCTGCTGTGCCTGTCTGGGGCTGCTGTTGCGCATCGAGTGGGAGAGTCGCACCCACCTGGGCAGCGAAGAGATGGAATTCAGTGAGAGCGACTTCGCCGAGGAGCCAAGCCATGGGCGCTAATGTGCTGATCATGGCCGGCGGGACCGGCGGTCATGTGTTCCCTGCGCTGGCCTGTGCCCGCGAGTTTCAGGCGCGGGGTTATACCGTGCACTGGCTCGGCACCCCGCGCGGTATCGAAAACGAGCTGGTACCGAACTCCGGCCTGCAGTTGCACCTGATCAACGTCAGCGGCCTGCGCGGCAAGAGCAAGCTGTCGCTGCTCAAGGCGCCCTTCGTGCTGGTCAAGGCGGTGTTGCAGGCGCGGCGGGTCATTCGTCAGCTCAAGCCGGTCTGCGTGCTGGGTTTTGGCGGTTATGTGACCGGCCCTGGCGGCGTCGCGGCAAAACTGTCCGGCGTGCCGGTGATCGTTCACGAACAGAACGCGGTCGCGGGTACCGCCAATCGGCTGCTGGTGCCGTTGTCGGCCCGAGTCTGCGAAGCTTTCCCGGACACCTTCGGTGCCTCCAGCAGCCGGCGCACGACTGGCAATCCGGTACGCACCGAGCTGTTCCTCGATACACCGCGCGAGGCCCTGGCCGGACGCAAGGCGCGTTTGCTGATCCTGGGCGGAAGCCTGGGCGCAGAGCCGTTAAACAAGTTGTTGCCTGAAGCCCTGGCGCTGGTCTCCCCCGAGCTGCGTCCGGACGTGTTCCATCAGGCCGGCAAAAACCACGATGAAGTGACTGCAGAGCGCTATCGCGCCGCTGGCGTCGAGGCGCAAGTGCAGCCGTTCATCAAAGACATGGCCCAAGCCTATGGCTGGGCTGACCTGGTGGTCTGTCGCGCAGGCGCGTTGACCGTCAGTGAACTGGCTGCCGCCGGTCTGCCTTCGATGCTCGTGCCTTTGCCCCACGCCATCGACGATCACCAGACCCGCAATGCCGATTATTTGGCTCGGGAAGGCGCCGCCTTCCTGATGCCGCAAAGAACGACTGGCGCCGCGGACCTTGCCGCTCGCCTGACAGAGGTTTTGATGCAACCGGAACGACTCAACAGCATGGCCGACGCCGCACGTCGCCTGGCCAAACCCGATGCCACCCGTAGCGTGGTCGATATCTGTCTGGAGGTGGCCCATGGTTGAGAATCAGAAAGCCATGCCGCAACCGGAAATGCGCCGCATCCGCCGCATCCACTTTGTCGGTATCGGCGGCGTGGGTATGTGCGGGATCGCCGAAGTGCTGCTGAACCTGGGTTACCAGGTCTCGGGCTCCGACCTCAAGGCTTCGCCGGTTACCGAGCGCCTCGAGTCCTTCGGTGCGCAGATCTTCATCGGCCACCGTGCCGAGAACGCCGCCAACGCCGATGTACTGGTGGTGTCCAGTGCCGTGAACACCTCCAACCCGGAAGTGGCCACCGCCCTGGAACGCCGGATTCCGGTGGTGCCGCGCGCGCAGATGCTGGCCGAGCTGATGCGCTACCGTCACGGCGTCGCCGTGGCTGGTACCCACGGCAAGACCACCACCACCAGCTTGCTCGCGTCGGTGTTCGCCGCCGGTGGCCTGGACCCGACTTTCGTCATCGGTGGCCGGCTGAATGCAGCGGGCACCAACGCACAGTTGGGCACCAGCCGCTATCTGATCGCCGAAGCCGATGAAAGCGACGCCAGCTTCCTGCACCTGCAGCCGCTGGTGGCCGTGGTGACCAATATCGACGCCGACCACATGGCGACCTATGACGGCGACTTCAACAAGTTGAAGAAAACCTTCGTCGAGTTCCTGCACAACCTGCCGTTCTACGGCCTGGCCGTGCTGTGCCTGGATGATCCGGTGGTGCGCGAGATCCTGCCGCAGGTCAAGCGTCCGACCGTCACCTACGGTTTCAACGAAGGCGCCGACGTCCGTGCGATCAATGTCCGTCAGCAGGGCATGCAGACCTTCTTCACCGTGCTGCGTCCCGATCGCGAACCGCTGGACGTCTCGGTGAACATGCCGGGCAACCACAACGTGCTGAACGCCCTGGCGACCATCTGTATCGCCACCGACGAAGGCATCAGCGATGAAGCCATCGTCCAGGGCCTGTCGGGTTTCCAGGGTGTGGGCCGACGCTTCCAGGTCTACGGCGAACTGCCGGTGGACGGCGGCAACGTGATGCTGGTGGACGATTATGGTCACCACCCGACCGAAGTGGCGGCGGTGATCAAGGCCGTGCGCGGTGGCTGGCCAGAGCGTCGCCTGGTGATGGTCTACCAGCCGCACCGCTTCAGCCGGACCCGTGACCTGTACGACGACTTCGTCCAGGTGCTGGCCGATGCCAACGTGCTGCTGCTGATGGAAGTCTACCCGGCGGGTGAAGAGCCGATCCCTGGGGCTGACAGCCGCCAGCTGTGCCACAGCATCCGCCAGCGCGGTCAACTGGACCCGATCTACATCGAGCGTGGGGTCGACCTCGCGCCGCTGGTCAAGCCGCTGCTGCGCGCCGGCGACATCCTGCTGTGCCAGGGTGCCGGTGATATCGGCGGTCTTGCGCCGAAGCTGTTGAACAGCCCGTTGTTTGCGGGCGCCGTGCCTGCCGGTCAGGGGAAGTCGAAATGACCGCTGCCTACACCTCTCTGTTTTCGACCATCGCGCCGAAGGATTTCGGCCGTGTCGCCGTGCTGTTCGGCGGCAAGAGCGCCGAGCGCCCGGTCTCGCTGAAGTCCGGCAACGCCGTGCTTGAGGCCTTGCTGAGTGCTGGTGTGGACGCCTTCGGCATCGACGTCGGCGACGACTTGCTGCAGCGCCTGCTGAACGAAAAGATCGACCGCGCCTTCATCATCCTCCACGGCCGTGGCGGTGAAGACGGCAGCATGCAGGGCCTGCTGGAATGCCTGGGGATTCCCTACACCGGCAGCGGCATCCTCGCTTCCGCGTTGGCGATGGACAAACTGCGCACCAAGCAGGTCTGGCACAGCCTCGGTATTCCGACGCCACGCCACGCCGTACTGGGCTCCGAGGCCGACTGTATTTGCGCGGCGGTGGAACTGGGCATGCCTTTGATCGTCAAACCGGCGCATGAAGGTTCCAGTATTGGTATGGCCAAAGTGAACTCCGCGGCCGAGCTGATCGACGCCTGGAAAGCGGCCAGTACCTACGACTCGCAAGTTCTGGTCGAACAATGGATTCAAGGTCCGGAGTTCACCATTGCCACGCTGCGCGGCCAGGTGTTGCCACCGATCGCCCTGGGTACGCCCCACACGTTTTACGACTACGACGCCAAGTACCTGGCTTCCGATACCCAGTACCGGATCCCGTGCGGTCTCGACAGCGACAAAGAGCAGGAGCTCATGGACCTGACGGCGAAAGCCTGCGGGGCGCTCGGTATCGCCGGTTGGGCGCGTGCCGACGTGATGCAGGACGCCGATGGCCAGTTCTGGTTCCTGGAAGTGAACACCGCTCCCGGCATGACCGATCACAGCCTGGTTCCGATGGCGGCCCGTGCCGCCGGCCTGGATTTCCAGCAGCTGGTCCTGGCCATCCTGGCAGAGAGTGTCGTCCGTAACGCAGAGCCGCGAGGTTAAGGCCATGCAAGGCGCCCATCTACGTCATCAGCAACCCGCTACCGGCCGCAAGCCGGTGCCGCGTGGTGCCAGCCGGATGGTGGCCAAGGAGCCGATGGCGGCGCGCCTGCCGAAAGCCAACTTTGGTGTGTTGAAAAGCCTGATGTGGCCGGTGTTGCTGGTTGCGCTGGGGTTCGGCACCTACGAAGGCGCGCAACGCCTGTTGCCTTATGCCGACCGGCCGATCACCAAGGTCGCGGTGCAGGGCGACCTGAGTTACATCAGCCAGCAGGCGGTGCAGCAGCGAATCGCGCCGTACGTCGCGTCGAGCTTCTTCACCATCGACCTGGAGAGCATGCGCACCGAGCTGGAACAGATGCCATGGATTGCTCATGCCGAGGTGCGGCGTGTGTGGCCGGACCAGGTGGTGATCCGCCTGGAGGAACAACTGCCGGTGGCCCGTTGGGGTGACGAGGCTCTGTTGAACAACCAGGGCCAGGCCTTCACCCCGCGTGAGCTGGCGAACTATGAGCACTTGCCGCAGCTGTTCGGTCCGCAGCGGGCCCAGCAGCAGGTGATGCAGCAGTACCAGGTGTTGAGCCAGATGCTTCGGCCGTTGGGTTTCTCCATCGCCCGTCTGGAGTTGCGCGAACGGGGCAGCTGGTTCCTGACCACGGGGGCCGGCAGTGCCGGTCCTGGCATCGAGTTGCTGCTGGGTCGCGATCACCTGGTGGAGAAGATGCGCCGCTTCATTGCCATTTATGAAAAGACGTTGAAAGAACAGATTACGAACATCGCGCGCATCGATCTGCGTTATGCCAACGGCCTGGCCGTCGGCTGGCGGGAACCTGTAGCGCCCACGACGGCCCAACCCGCCGTCGCGAAGAATTAAGAAGAGGCAGGACCATGGCAAACGTGCAAAGCGGCAAAATGATCGTCGGTCTGGATATCGGCACCTCCAAGGTGGTGGCGCTGGTAGGCGAGGTCGCGGCCGATGGCACGCTGGAAATCGTCGGTATCGGCACCCATCCATCGCGCGGCCTGAAGAAGGGCGTGGTGGTGAATATCGAATCCACCGTTCAGTCGATCCAGCGCGCGGTAGAAGAAGCGCAACTGATGGCCGGTTGCCGTATCCACTCGGCGTTCGTCGGCGTGGCGGGCAATCACATTCGCAGCCTGAACTCCCACGGCATCGTGGCGATCCGCGATCGCGAAGTGAGCTCGGCGGACCTGGAGCGGGTACTCGACGCGGCGCAGGCCGTGGCGATTCCGGCCGACCAGCGGGTGCTGCACACCTTGCCGCAGGATTACGTGATCGATAACCAGGAAGGCGTACGCGAACCCCTGGGCATGTCCGGCGTACGCCTGGAAGCCAAGGTGCACGTGGTGACCTGCGCGGTGAATGCCGCCCAGAACATCGAGAAGTGCGTGCGTCGCTGCGGTCTGGAAATCGACGACATCATTCTCGAACAGCTGGCCTCGGCGTACTCGGTGCTGACCGACGACGAGAAAGAGCTGGGCGTGTGCCTGGTGGACATCGGTGGCGGTACCACCGACATCGCGATCTTCACCGAAGGCGCGATCCGCCACACCGCGGTGATCCCGATCGCCGGCGATCAAGTGACCAACGACATCGCCATGGCGCTGCGCACGCCGACCCAGTACGCCGAAGAAATCAAGATCCGCTACGCCTGCGCCCTGGCCAAGCTGGCCGGTGCCGGTGAAACCATCAAGGTGCCGAGCGTCGGCGACCGTCCGCCGCGCGAGCTGTCGCGCCAGGCCCTGGCCGAAGTGGTCGAGCCGCGCTACGACGAGCTGTTCACCCTGATCCAGGCCGAGCTGCGCCGCAGCGGCTACGAAGACCTGATCCCGGCCGGCATCGTGCTGACCGGCGGCACGTCGAAGATGGAAGGCGCGGTCGAACTGGCCGAAGAGATTTTCCACATGCCGGTGCGCCTGGGCGTGCCGCACACCGTCAAGGGCCTGTCCGACGTGGTGCGCAACCCGATCTATTCCACCGGCGTGGGCCTGCTGTTGTACGGGCTGCAGAAGCAGTCCGACGGCATCTCGTTCTCCGGCATCGGCAGCCGGGACAGCTACAGCAGCGACGAACCGAAAGCAGCCTTGCTCGATCGCATCAAGAGCTGGGTGCAAGGCAACTTCTGAAGATTTACCGCAACACCGTTGTAAGCAGTAGGCGAAAAACTAGAGAAATGAAAGGAGAGGGAAAATGTTCGAACTCGTAGACAACGTCCCCGCAAGTCCGGTGATCAAGGTTATCGGTGTCGGCGGTGGCGGCGGCAACGCCGTCAATCACATGGTCAAGAGCAACATCGAAGGCGTCGAGTTCATCTGCGCCAACACCGATGCCCAGGCGCTGAAGAACATCGGCGCGCGGACCATCCTGCAACTGGGCACCGGCGTGACCAAGGGCCTGGGTGCTGGCGCCAATCCGGAAGTCGGCCGTCAAGCCGCTCTGGAAGACCGCGAGCGTATCGCTGAAGTGCTGGCGGGCACCAACATGGTGTTCATCACCACCGGCATGGGCGGTGGTACCGGTACCGGCGCCGCGCCGATCATCGCCGAAGTGGCCAAGGAAATGGGCATCCTCACCGTTGCGGTGGTGACCCGTCCGTTCCCGTTCGAAGGCCGCAAGCGCATGCAGATCGCCGATGAAGGCATCCGCGCGCTGAGCGACAGCGTCGATTCGTTGATCACCATTCCCAACGAAAAGCTGCTGACCATCCTCGGTAAAGACGCAAGCCTGCTGTCGGCTTTCGCCAAGGCCGACGACGTTCTGGCCGGTGCCGTTCGCGGTATCTCCGACATCATCAAGCGTCCGGGCATGATCAACGTCGACTTCGCCGACGTGCGTACCGTGATGAGCGAAATGGGCATGGCGATGATGGGCACTGGCTGCGCCAGCGGTCCTAACCGTGCACGTGAAGCGACCGAAGCGGCGATCCGCAACCCGCTGCTGGAAGACGTGAACCTGCAGGGCGCGCGCGGCATCCTGGTGAACATCACTGCCGGTCCCGACCTGTCCCTGGGCGAGTACTCCGACGTGGGTAGCATCATCGAAGCCTTCGCTTCGGAGCACGCGATGGTCAAGGTCGGTACCGTTATCGATCCGGACATGCGCGACGAGCTGCACGTGACCGTGGTTGCCACCGGTCTGGGCGCGAAAATCGAGAAGCCGGTGAAGGTCATCGACAATACCGTGCAAACCACCATGGCCGCTGCACAGGCGCCAGCACCTGCCCGTCAGGAACTGCCGTCGGTCAACTACCGTGATCTGGACCGTCCGACCGTGATGCGCAACCAAGCGCAATCGAACGCGGCGACCGCGGCAAAGCTGAATCCGCAAGATGATCTGGACTACCTGGACATCCCGGCTTTCCTGCGTCGTCAGGCCGATTGATGGAATGTATCAGGGGTATTAGGGTGATTGGTGTTCAGCAAAGGTCTGGTCTGCTATTATCGCCAGCCTTTGTTGATACCAGTTCGCAATTTGCGCTGAAGCGGCCCAAGCCATGATTAAACAACGCACCCTGAAGAATATTATCCGTGCCACAGGTGTAGGCCTGCATTCTGGGGAGAAGGTATACCTGACCCTCAAGCCTGCGCCTGTCGACACCGGCATTGTGTTTTGTCGTGCCGACCTGGACCCTGTGGTGCAGATTCCTGCTCGCGCGGAAAACGTTGGTGAAACCACTATGTCGACCACCCTGGTCAACGGTGACACCAAAGTGGACACGGTGGAGCACTTGCTCTCGGCCATGGCTGGCCTGGGCATCGATAACGCCTACGTCGAGCTCTCCGCGTCCGAAGTCCCGATCATGGATGGCAGCGCTGGACCCTTCGTATTCCTGATTCAATCTGCCGGCCTGGAAGAACAGGACGCAGCCAAGAAGTTCATCCGCATCCTTCGTGAGGTGACGGTGGAAGACGGCGACAAGCGCGCCACTTTCGTGCCTTTCGACGGTTTTAAAGTGAGCTTTGAGATCGACTTCGATCACCCGGTTTTCCGTGACCGCACCCAGAGTGCAAGCGTGGACTTTTCCAGCACTTCGTTCGTAAAAGAAGTCAGCCGCGCCCGTACCTTTGGTTTCATGAGTGATATCGAGTACCTGCGCAAGCACAACCTCGCACTCGGCGGCAGCGTGGAAAACGCCATCGTGGTCGACGCGGATGGTGTACTGAACGAGGACGGCCTTCGTTACGAAGACGAATTCGTGAAGCACAAGATCCTCGACGCAATTGGTGACCTCTACCTGCTGGGCAACAGCCTGATAGGTGAGTTCAAAGGCTTCAAGTCGGGCCATGCACTGAACAACCAGCTTCTGCGCAAGCTCATTGAGCAGAAAGACGCTTGGGAAGTCGTGACCTTCGAAGATGCCAGCACTGCACCGATCTCTTACATGCGTCCGGTTGCGGCCGTGTAAGTAACACTCTCTTTCCTTTAGTTTTTAAAGGCCGCCTTCGGGTGGCCTTTTTTTATGCCTGTGGTTTTCTGATGACGCTATCGCGGGCAAGCCTCGCTCCTACAGTCCGTGCGGCCTGCGATGAGGCTCAACCCACCACCCGATTTCGCCCTTCGGCCTTGGCCTGGTACAGCGCCTTGTCGGCCATCGAGCACAGCTCTTCCAGGCTGGACTTCGGCTTGCCCGACCAGGTGCTCAGACCGATGCTGATGGTGATCGGCGAGGCATCGTCCTGGATCGGCGGCAAGCGTTCCACCGCCAGGCGGATATGTTCGGCGATGCGCCGGGCGCCTTCGTTGTCGGTCTCCGGCAGGACCACGGCGAACTCTTCGCCGCCATAACGCGCGGCCAGGTCGCCGGGGCGGCGGATGTTGCCGCTGATCACCCCGGCGACGAGGCGCAGGGCTTCATCGCCGAGCGGGTGGCCATGGCGGTCGTTGAAGGCCTTGAAGTGATCGACGTCGAGCATCAGCAGCGACAGGGCGCTATGGGAGCGCTGCGCGCGGCCCCACTCGCGGGCCAGGGTCTGGTCCAGGCTGCGGCGGTTGTCCAGGCCGGTCAGGGCATCGGTGGCGGCCAGTTGCGCGAGTTCCTGTTCGGCGTTCTGACGCCGGCGCAATTCCCGGCACAGCAGCCAGGTCAGCCACAACAGCCCCAGGCACAGCGCGCCGGTGGCGCCACCGACCGCCAGCGCGGTGCGCTGCCAGGAGGCGAAGACCTCCTGGCTGGAGAGCGCGACGATCACGATCAGCGGCAGGTCGCCGACCTGGGAGAAGGTGTACAGGCGCGGCTGCTGGGTGCTGGACAGGCCTTTGAAACTGCCGTTGCCTTCGCGCAGGATGCGGATGAAGTTGGGTCGCTGGCTGAAGTCCTGGCCGATCAGGTTGTCCGCCCGCGGCGGTTCCTGGGCCAGCAGGATGCCGTCGCGGCTGATCAGGTTGACCGAGCTGTCGCGGCCGACATTCAGGCTCTTGAACAACTGGCTGAAGTAGTCCAGGCGCATGGCCGCCTCGGCCACACCGAGGAACTCCCCACGCTCGTCGGAGACCCGCCGGCTGAAACTGATGCGCCAATCCAGCTCGGGAGGACGGGCGCGGAAGGGACGACTGATGAGCATGCCCGGATCGGGATTGTGCACATGGGACTGGAAGTATTCCCGATCGGCAAAGTTGCCCTTGCGCGGCTCCACCGAGGCGGAGTCGGCCAACACATCGCCACGGGCATCGAGCAACAGGATGTTGCCCTTGTAGGGCGCGACGGTCGCCCGGTCGAACAGCGCCATATGGCGGATGGTCGGCGACACCAGTTTCAGGTCCTCGCGCTGCGAGGCGCTGATCAGGCCGCGCAGGGACACGTCGTACAGCTCGACGTTGCGCAGCACGTCGGCGTCGATCAATTGCACGATGTTGGACGCTGCCCGGGTGGCGGCCATTTCGACGCTGCCGCGTTCGCGAATCAGCAAGAAAGTCACGATGCTCAGGATGGAGACAACCATCAGTGAGCTCCCAAGAATCAGCATCCTTTCCGACCGGGTCAAAGTGGTCGTGTTGCGGGGTGTCGCACTACTCACACTCATGGTTCTGACTTCTGCGATGTAGACGTTGTAAGGGTGTTTCCGAGTGAAGCGGGCAGAGTTGCAGAGACCGAGCGCGCCTGCGGGCGCATGTATAAATCCCAGACAAAAAAAAGGCCAGCAAAAATACTGCTGGCCTTTTGCTTATGCGTGCTTAGAACACGTTGAGCGGGTAGTCGACTATCACCCGGTACTCGTCGGTGTCGTTGTCCAGCGCGCCATAACCGTTGCCGCCACGGTTGGTCGCCCACTGCAGGCGGACCGCCAGGTCCTTGGCCTTGCCGCCCTGGACCACGTACTTGAGGTCCAGGTCGCGTTCCCAGTGCTTGGCGTGCTCGCCGTCGGCACTGTACCAGTGGCTATAGCCCGGGCTGCGCGGGTCGACCTTGGTCAGGTCCAGCTCGCCTCGCGAGTAGGAGAGCGCCGAGCTCAGGCCCGGCAGGCCGAGGCCGGCGAAGTCATAGGCGTACTTGAGTTTCCACGAGCGCTCGTTGGGGCCGTTGAAGTCCGAATACTGCTGGGAGTTGTCCAGGTAGACGCTGTCGCCCTGGCTGATGTAGTCGAACGGCGTATTGCCGTTCACCCGCTGGTAGGCGGCGGTGAGGCTGTGATGGCCGACCCCGAGGGTGAAATGCAGGCTGTAGGTGTTGTTGTCGATGTTGCCCAGCAGCGCGTTGCCGGTGTCCTGGGTGTGATAGAAGTGCAGGCCCGGGTTCAGGGTCACCAGTTCGTTCAGCGCGTAGCTGTAGTCCAGGTCGTAGTAGTACTGGTTCCAGATGTCCTTGAGTTCGGAGGCGTACAGGCTGCTGGTCAGCCCGCTCACACCGCTCCAGGCCACGCCGGCCCAGTTCAGGTGCCGGCTGTCGACGCTGTTCGCCGGATTGCTGTACGCACTGCCGATACGCTGGCGGCCGCTCTGGTTATAGAGCTTGGTGAAGCTGGCCTGGCCGCCTTCGAGCAGCCAGCCGTCGAAGCTGTGGTTGGTCAGGCTGACACCGCGGAAGGTCTGCGGCAGCATGCGCGACTGGCCACCGGCGATGACCGGGTTGTTGAGAAACAGGTCGCCGGCCTTGAGCTCGGAGTCGAAGGCCCGGGCTTTCAGGGTGGCGCCGGCGGTGGAAAACTCATTCGGCGCTTTGCCGTTGCCGTCGCTGACCGGCAGGATGCTCGAGCCGTCGGTGCCGCCACCGCCATCGAGTTTCAAGCCGAGCATGGCGTTGGCATCGATGCCGAAGCCGACCGTGCCCTGGGTATAACCGGACTCGAAGATCCCCAGGAAACCCTGGCCCCATTCGATGTTGTCGTCAGCCTGCTGATGGCGATTGCGATTCATGTAGTAGTTGCGGGCATTGAGCTTGAGGCTGGCGCCTTCGACGAAGCCCTCGGGGCTGGCTTCATCGGCTGCCTGGGCGCAGGGGGCGATAGTTGCAGCCATTGCAATGAACAATGGGCTGAGTGTTGACGTGACCTTCACCGGTAAATAGCTCCTTGGATAAGTGGTGATCGTTGTTATTGTCGATTCGGGTGTTTCTTGTTCTGGATGAAACGAATGAAAAGTCCGGCGCTACATGCAAAAAAAAGCCGCTGTTAGCAGCGGCTTTAAGACAACTTACTCCAGGGTTAGAGCAGAGAAGTTGTCGAGGGAAACGAGTGGGTGGTGCAGATCAACTGTCTTTCTGAACTTCAGCCTGGCGTTGCTGCGCCGTGACTTCCTGTGGCTGTTCGCTGTGCTGTTGCTTGGCAGCCAGCGCTTCCCGGGCTTCCTGGAATGCAGCGGCGCGCGCGGCGTTATGCGCGGCGAAAGTCTGCGATTCTTCGGCCATGGCCATAGGGGCCAAGAACAGGGAGGACAAAACAAACGCGCTGGCAATACCCATACTGTTGGACATTTCTGAAGACCTTCTTGCAGAGCAAGTTCAAATTAGGTGCGACAAAAATATAATTTCAAGGCAGCCGGAAAAAGCGCCGAACAGGATAAGGACTGTTACCACAAAAGCAATAGTTTCATTTTATTCCGTAGAGCCAGGCTTGCCGGCGATGCGGGCAACGTGGTGTTCCTGACACACCGCCATCGCGAGCAAGCTTCGCTCCTACAGGCCCACGGCGATCCGGTTTCTGTAGGAGCCAGGCTTGCCGGCGATGCAGGCAACGCGGTGTGTCTGACGCACCGCCATCACGAGCAGGCTTCGATTTCAGATCGGCAGGTAGATACCGAACGTATTCATGCCGTCGTCGCTGCGCACGAACACGTCGCCGCCGTGCATCAGGGCGATGGCCTTGACGATCGCCAGGCCCAGGCCGTGGTTGGCGCCGCTGTTGCTGCGGGAGGCGTCGACCCGGTAGAAGCGCTCGAACAGCCGTGGCAAGTGTTCGCTGGCGATGCCCTGGCCAGGGTTGCTGACGGCGATGGCCACCTGGTGTTCCTGCACCTCGATCCGCACCCGGATCACCTGCCCGGGCTCGGTGTGCTGCACGGCGTTGCTCAGCAGGTTGATCAGCGCCCGGCGCAGGTGGGCGATCTCGATCTGCACCTGGGCATCGCCGCTTACCTCGACCTTGACCTGGGCGTCTTCGAGGATGAAGTCCAGGTAGTCCAGGGTGGTCGCCACTTCGCTGGCCAGGGAGGTGCTGGTCAGTTTGGTGGCCTTGCTGCCCTGGTCGGCGCTGGCCAGGAACAGCATGTCGTTGATGATCGAGCGCAGCCGTTCCAGCTCTTCGAGATTGGATTGCAGCACCTCGAAATAATGCTCGGCGGAACGGCCGCGGGTCAGGGCCACCTGGGTCTGGCCGATCAGGTTGGTCAGCGGCGAACGCAACTCGTGGGCGACGTCGGCATTGAAGGACTCCAGGCGCGAGTAGGCCTGTTCCACCCGTTCCAGGGTCGAGTTGAACGAGTTGGCGAACTGCGTCAGTTCCGGCGGCAGCGACGACAGCTGCAGGCGCTCGGAGAGCCTGGGCGGGGCCAGGCGCTGGGCTTCTTCGGACAGCCTGATCAAGGGCTTGAGGCCGATGCGCGCCACCCAGTACCCCAGGGCCGAAGCCAGCAGCACGCCGACTATGGCCAGGCTGATCAGGGCCGTCAGCAACTGGTGCTGGGTCTCGTAGAAGGCTTCGGTGTCGATGGCGATCAGAAAGCGCAGCGGCGGACGCAGCTCCTTGGCTGGCAGCTGGCTGACCAGCACTTTCAGCGGATGGCGATGCTCGGGCAGGGCCAGGTCGCGCATGCCCAGGGGGCCCTGGGCGAAGTGGCGGATCTGCGGGTCGGGGGCGCCGTACTCGTAGACGGGGTCGCCGCTGACCACCCAGAAACGGATGCGCTTGTCCTCTTCGCTGAGCAGCGTGAGCTTGTTGGTGATCTTGGCCCAGTGCTCCGGGTTGCCGAAGCGGGTCAGGGCCGATTCCAGCACGCTGTAGCGGGCGTCCAGCTCGGCCTCGGGCAACAGGCCCAGGCCCTTGTCCACCTGCTGGTAGAGCGCTCCACCGATCAGCAGGAACACCAGCAGGGCGACCAGGGTGAACAGCCCGCTCAGGCGCAGGGCGATCGAGTTACGAGGCACCGCGGTTCTCCAGCACATAGCCCATGCCGCGGATGGTGTGCAGCAGCTTTTGTTCGAACGGCCCGTCGAGCTTGGCCCGCAGACGCTTGATCGCCACCTCGACGACGTTGGCGTCGCTGTCGAAATTGATGTCCCAGACCATCTCGGCGATGGCAGTCTTGGACAGGATCTCGCCCTGGCGCCGGGCGAGCACGCTGAGCAGCGAGAACTCCTTGGCGGTCAGGTCCAGGCGCGTGCCGGCGCGGCTGGCCTTGCGGCTGATGAGGTCGATCCACAGGTCGGCGATGCTGATCTGCACCGGCTCGTGGCCGCCGCTGCGGCGGGTCAGGGCCTGCAGGCGCGCCACCAGTTCGAGGAAGGAAAAGGGTTTGCCCAGGTAGTCGTCGGCGCCGTCGCGCAGGCCCTTGATGCGGTCTTCGACCCGCTCGCGGGCGGTGAGCATGATCACCGGCGTCTGTTTGCGCGCGCGCAGAGCCCGCAGCACACCGAAGCCGTCGATGCCCGGTAGCATCACGTCGAGCACGATCACCGCGTAATCGCCCTCCAGCGCCAGGTGCAGGCCCTCGACGCCGTCGCGCGCCAGGTCCACGGTGTAGCCTTGTTCGGTCAGGCCGCGGTGCAGGTAGTCCGCGGTTTTCTCTTCATCTTCGACAATCAGAACGCGCATGACCCCGCCTCAGGATGTGCTTGCCAGCGCTGGCGCTGGTGTGGGCCGATGGAATAGCCGCTCGAGCCACAAGTATATGACCGGAGTGGTGAACAGCGTCAGCGCCTGGCTCACCAGCAGGCCGCCGACCACGGCGATCCCCAGCGGCTGGCGCAGCTCGGCGCCGGCGCCATAGCCGAGCATCAGCGGCAGGGCGCCGAGCAGCGCGGCGAGGGTGGTCATGATGATCGGCCGGAAACGGGTGAGGCAGGCCTGGTAGATCGCCTCCTGCGGCGACAGCCCGCCCTGGCGCTGGGCGTCGAGGGCGAAGTCGATCATCAGGATGCCGTTTTTCTTGACGATGCCGATCAGCAGCACCAGGCCGATCAGGGCCATGATCGAGAAGTCCTGGCCCAGCAGCCAGAGCATGATCAGGGCGCCGAGGCCGGCCGAGGGCAGGGTGGAGATGATGGTCAGCGGGTGGACGAAGCTCTCGTAGAGCACGCCGAGGATGATGTACACCGCCACCAGCGCCGCGAGGATCAGCCACGGCTGGCTGGCCAGGGAACTCTGGAAGGCCTGGGCCGCGCCCTGGAAATTGCCGGCGATGGAGGCGGGCATGCCGATCTGGTTTTTCGCCTGGTCGAGCATGATCACCGCATCGCCCAGGGCCACCCCGGGCGCCAGGTTGAACGACAGGTTGGCGGCCGGGAACATGCCGTCGTGGGCGATGGACAGTGGGCCGACGGTGGGCGGATCGACCTTGGCCAGGGCCGACAGCGGCACCATCTCGCCGCTCAGGGGCGAGCGCAGGTAGAAGTAATTGAGGCTCTCGGCCTTGCCGCGCTGCTTGGCGTCCAGTTCGAGGATCACGTTGTACTGGTTGGTCTCGGTCTGGAACTCGTTGACCTGGCGCTGGCCGAAGGCGTCGTAGAGCGCTTCGTCGACATCGGTGGCGGTCAGGCCGAAGCGCGCCGCGGCGCTGCGGTCGATGCTGATGTGGGTGATGCTGCCGCCCAGTTGCAGGTCGTTGGACAGGTCGCGAAAGGCCGGGTTGGCCCGCAGCTTTTCCGTCAGGCGCTGGGTCCAGGTATTGAGGGTCGGCCCGTCGTTGCTCTTGAGCACGTACTGGTATTGGCTGCGGCTCGGCCCGGAGCTGAGGTTGATGTCCTGGCCGGCCCGCAGGTAGAGGACGATGCCCGGGACCTTGGCCAGTTGCGGGCGGATGCGGTCGATGAACTGGCTGGCGGAAACGTCCCGCTGGCCGCGGTCCTTGAGGGCGATCCAGAAGCGGCCGTTGGCGATGGTCTGGTTGCTGCCGGTGACGCCCACCGAGTGGGAGAAGGTTTCCACCGCCGGGTCGGCGCCGAGGATCTTCGCCAGGGCCAGGTGCTTGGCCACCATGTCCGGGTAGGAAATATCGGCCGCTGCCTCGCTGGTGCCCAGCACGAAGCCGGTGTCTTGCACCGGGAAGAAGCCCTTGGG
The DNA here is from genome assembly GCF_050280705.1 of Pseudomonas sp. NPDC089530. Taxonomy (NCBI): domain Bacteria; kingdom Pseudomonadati; phylum Pseudomonadota; class Gammaproteobacteria; order Pseudomonadales; family Pseudomonadaceae; genus Pseudomonas; species Pseudomonas sp. NPDC089530. The sequence continues at coordinate 17,835 of NZ_JBNNVU010000046.1, forward strand.
GATAAACACATAACCGGCGATGGCCAGGCCCAGGGTCAGGCCGAACAGGCCGAGCATCAGGCGCTGATGGGCCAGCGCCCGGCGCAGCCCGCGATCGTAGAGCGCCAGCAGGCGTTCGCCGAAGCCCGGGCGGTCATGGGGGCGATGCACCGGGGCGCGCATGAACAGCGCCGCCAGGGTGGGGGCCAGGGTCAGCGACACCGCCACGGAAATCAGGATGGTCGAGGTGGCGGTCAGGGCGAACTCCTTGAACAGCCGCCCGACCACGCCGCCCATGAACAGCAGGGGAATGAACGCGGCGACCAGCGAGAAGCTGATGGACACCACGGTGAAGCCGATCTCGCCGGAGCCCTTGATCGCCGCCTCGCGCATGCCGTCGCCAGCCTCCAGGTGGCGATGGATGTTCTCTACGACGACTATCGCGTCGTCGACCACGAAGCCCACCGAGATCACGATCGCCACCAGGGTCAGGTTATTCAGGCTGAAGCCCAGCACGTACATCAGGGCGAAGCTGGCCACCAGCGACACCCCGAGCACGCTGGAGACGATCAGCGTCGCCGACAGCTGGCGCAGGAACAGCGCCATCACCGCCACCACCAGCAGCACCGCGATCAGCAGGGTGAGCTCCACTTCGTGCAGGGAGGCGCGGATGGTCTTGGTGCGGTCCGAGAGCACGGTCACGTCCACCGAGGCCGGCAGCATGGCTTGCAGGCGCGGCAGTTCGCCCTGGATACGGTCCACGGTGTCGACGATGTTGGCCCCCGGCTGGCGGAAGATCACCAGGTTGAGCCCCGGCTGGTCGTTGGACCAAGCCTGCACGTAGGCGTTTTCCGGGCCGCTGACGACCCGGGCGACATCCTTGAGCTGCACCGGCGCGCCGTTCTTGTAGGACACGATCAACTGACCGTATTCCTCGGGGTGGAACAGCTGGTCGTTGGTCGACAGGGTGGAGATGCTCGACTCGCCGTACAGCGCGCCCTTGGCCAGGTTGAGGCTGGCCCGCTGCAGGGCGACGCGGATATCGGCCAGGGTCAGGCCGATGGCCGCCAGCCGGTCGGGCGAAGCCTGGACGCGGATCGCCGGGCGTTGCTGGCCGGTGATGTTGATCAGGCCGACGCCGTCGATCTGGCTGATTTGCCGGGCCAGCAGGGTTTCCACATGGTCGCTCAGTTCCGTGCCGGGCATTTGCGTGGAGCTGATGCTGAGGATCAGCACCGGGCTGTCCGCCGGGTTGACCTTGCGCCAGGTGGGCAGGCTCGGCATGTCGTTGGGCAGCTTGCCCGAGGCGGTGTTGATCGCCGCCTGCACTTCCTGGGCGGCGGTGTCGATGCTCTTGTCGAGGGTGAATTGCAGGGTCAGCAGGGTCGAGCCCAGGGCGCTGCTGGAGGTCATCTGGGTCATGCCGGGGATGGCGCTGAACTGCACCTCCAGCGGCGTGGCCACCGACGACGCCATGGTTTCCGGGCTGGCGCCGGGCAGTTGCGCGCTGATCTGGATGGTCGGGAATTCCGCCTCGGGCAGCGGCGCCACCGGCAGCCGGGGAAAGGCGATGGCGCCCAGCAGCACCAGGGCGAAGGTCAGCAGCAGGGTGGCGACCGGATGATCGATGCACCAGGCCGAGATCGAGCCGCGACCCTTCATGGCTGCGGCTCCGTGTTCGCCGCCTGGATCTGCTGCGGCGGTTCGCTGAGCACTTCGATGCGCGAGCCGGCCTTGAGCCGCGACTGGCCGTCACTGACCAGCAGGTCGCCGGGCTGCACGCCCCGGATGATGTTCTGGCCACTGTCCTGATAGACCATCTGCACCGGGACGATTTCCACCCGATCGTCCTTGACCCGGTACACGAAGTGCTTGTCCAGGCCGCGTTGCACCACGCCGGGGGGCACCACCAGGGCGGCCTTTTCCACGGCGGTCTGGATCTTGATGGTCACCAGTTGGCCGGGCCAGAGTTTTTGCCCGGGGTTGCTGAATTCGGCCTTGGCCCGGATGGTCCCGGTGTTGGCGTCGATCTGGTTGTCGATCAGGCTCAGGTGGCCTTCGCCCAGGCGGTCGCCGGTTACTGCATCGGTATCGGCGCCCAGGTAGGCCTCCACCGACGCCGGCTGTTCGGCGGCCAGCAAGCCCTGCAAGGTCGGCAGCATCTGCTGGGGCAAGGAAAACTCCACCGCGATGGGGTCGATCTGGGTCACCGAGAACAGGCCCTGGGTATCGCTGGTACGTAGGAAATTGCCTTCGTCCACGGTGCGGATGCCGACACGGCCGGACACCGGGGAGCGGATCTGGGTGTAGGACAGCTGCACCTGCGCCGCGTCGATGGCGGCCTGGTTGCCCTGGGCGCTGGCCTTGAGCTGGTTGACCAGCGCTTGCTGCTGATCGTAGGTCTGCTTGGACACACCATCGTCCACCGACAGCAGCTTGTAGCGCTGGAGGTTGACCTGGGCCACTTGCAACTGCGCCTGGTTCTGCGCCAGTTGCGCCCGGGCCTGGTCGAGGCTGGCGCGGATCGAACGGTCGTCGAGGGTCGCCAGCAGGTCGCCGGCCTTGACCAGTTGGCCTTCCTTGACCAGCAGCCGGGTGAGGATGCCGTCCACCTGGGGCCGGATCACCACGCTGTGCAGCGACAGCACCGAGCCGATGCCACTGACATGCCGTGGCACATCCTGTTGCGCCACGCTGATCACCCGCACCGGCACGGCGCTCGGCGCGGCCAGTCTGGCGCTGGGGGGATTGAGCAGGAACCACAGGCCTGCGGCGAGGAGAACGGCGAGCACGCCTGCGAGCACAACGACGGTTTTGCGATTACCCATGGATGCCAGCGCCGGGGGGCAAGAGGAACGGAAGAATGACCAGTATCAATGGTCCACTTATAGCCGGCCAACCGGGTCAGCAACGTGACGCCTGCCTGACAGCGCTGTCAGCAAAGGCCGAACCGGGGTGGCGGGTGGCAGGTTAAAGATCCGCGGGGCGCAGGTATACTGCCGGCCTTCGCGGCCCGGTTCTTCGGGCTGTTTTTTCCCGGAGCTGCCATGACTACCCCTGCACAACCGCCTGTGTCCGACGCTCCTGGCGCCGATCAGGCCGACGATGCCCGCGCGCCCGATCAAGGCCGGCCGGCGATCGCGCCGTTCAAGTTCCCGTTCAAGCCGTCCGAGTTCGCCCAGGCCAAGAATGCCCAGCTGCCCTGGTACAAGAATGGCGTCGCCGACGGCCACGCCAAGACCCCTGGCGCGGCACCACCCGGCACCCGGCGCTCGATGGGCAAGCGCTGATCCCGGCGCTTTTGTCGCCGTTGCCGCAGGCTGCACAAGATCTGAAAAGCGCCGAATACCTTCGGCAGCGGCGACAGGTCAGGCCGCGCGCAGGGAAATGAAGGCGTAGTTGGCCGGCGCTTCGCTCACCACCTGAGCGCCAGCCTCCCGGACCTGGTCGGCAATGTCCGTACCTGAGACATGGAACAGCCACTCGCTGGCCGGTGCCGCCAGCGGTTGCGCCTGGACCCGCTCGATGGCTTCGGCCAGGGCGGCCATGTCCGGCAGGTAGGCGGTAAAACCGTCGCCCTTGAGCGCGGTGGTGTGAATGCCCAGCAGCTGGCAGATGGCTTGTTTGCTGTGGATATCGTCGCGGTCGGCCTGGCGCGAGCGCTGGATCAGTTCCGCCAGTTCGCGGTCCACCAGCTCGCCGCCGACGATCAGCGCCGGGCCTTGTTCCCAGGACTCGGGCGGGCACTCCTTCAGCGCTGGCTGGAGCGGGATGTGCGGATTGATTTCCATCGGATAGATGCGGCACACCAGCGGCCGGCGTTCATAGATCCGGCACAGGTTGTCTTCGTCAAGATTCCGGCAGGGGCCGAGGTTGTAGGCGGCGAAAGTGATCGCCACATGGGCCAGGGCGTTGCCGCTGGGCACCACGCAAGAACGTCGTTCGGCGTGTTCGCGCTGCCCGGCCGGCAGCCCCAAGCCGTTGCCCAGGAACCCCTCCACCAGCACTATCACCTGGCCGCCATCCAGCGCCCACTGGCGGGCTTCGCCGAGGGTCAGGGGAACGTGGTGATCGTTGCAGCACTTGCCGCAGCCTACGCAGGAAAAACGAGTATTCATCGAGCCGGTAGCCATAGTCGGGAAGCGAAAGCGGCGACGGAATTCCTCACATCGCCACCCAAACCCCGCTGCCGAAGCAAGTTATGCGCCAGGCTCCGGCCTTCGTATGCTTTGTGCGTGCGGCTACAGATGAGCGTTACAGCGGTGCGTGGGGCACCTGCTCGCGACGCACGACCTGCATGCCGACGCTTTCGTACAGCCCGCGGGCAGGCTGGTTGTCTTCCAGCACCCGCAGGTCGACAAAGGCTTCGCGGCGTTGGCGAAAGAGTTCGAAGGCCTGCAGCAGCAGGGCCCGGCCCAGGCCCTGGCCGCGGGCTCGCGGATGCACCACCAGGTCCTTGATGTAGGCGCTGGTCCAGCACTGGACCACTCCGGCCACCCCTTCATTATCCCGAGCCACCAGGCACAGCTGCGGATCGTATTCGGCGTCGCTTTCGAAATACTGGCGCCAGCTGTCCAGGTCCGGCACCCGGCCGCCGCCGTCCTGGTAGCCGAGGTGCATCAGGCCGTGTACCGCTTCGGCCAGCTCCGGCCGATAGGGTTCGAGGCTGAATGTCGCGGGCCAAGGCTCGGCGGGCAGTGGCTGGGACAGGTCGCGGCGCATCAGCAGGCAGTAGTCGTCGTTCAAGGCTCAGGCACTCTGGGTGGCGAGGTGTCGGGCCGCTTCGATCAGGCAGCGGGTCAGGTCCGGCGAGGAGAACTTGGTCAGCACCGCGTTGGCGCCGGCCAGGCGGGCCTTCTGGGCGTTCATCGCGCTGTCCAGGGAGGTATGCAGCAGCACGTAAAGGTGCGCGAAGTCCGGGGTTTCGCGCAGGGTGCGGGTCAGGGCGTAACCGTCCATCTCCGACATCTCGATGTCCGAGACGATCAGGTTGATCTCCTGGGCGGTGCCTTGCAGGTCCAGCAGGCAGTCGATGGCTTCCTTGGCGCTGCGCGCGGTGTGGCATTGCAGGCCGAGGTTGCGCAGGGTATGTACCGACTGCGCCAGGGCCACCTGGCTGTCGTCGACCACCAGGATCCGCGTGTTACCCAGCAGTTCGGCCTCTTCCATGCTCAGTTCGGTCGGCGCGACTTCGATCTGCGCCGGGGCGATGCCGTGGATGACTTTCTCGATGTCCAGCACCTGCACCAGGGTGCCGTCGACCTGGGTCACCCCGGTGATGTAGGCCTTGACCCCGCCGGAGCCATAGGGTGGCGGGCGGATGTCGGTGGTCAGGCAATGCACGATCTTGCTCACCGCCTGCACATGCAGGCCCTGCTTGGAACGGCTGACGTCGGTGACGATCAGGCAGCCGCCGTCCGGGTCTTCCAGCGGCCGTTCGCCGATGGCCCGGCTCAGGTCGATCACCGACAGCGAATTGCCGCGCAGGGTGGCGATGCCTTTTACATGGGGGTGGGATTCCGGCAGCCGGGTCAGCGGTGGGCAGGGGATGATTTCGCTGACTTTGAGCAGGTTGATCGCCATCAGCTTGCCGCTGCGCAAGGTGAACAGCAGAAGCGAAAGAGAGTCTGCGCGGGCTTTGTTGGAAGACATAAGAACCTTCTGTGGAAAAAAGGTGGTTCGCGTAACGACGTCGCGAACAGCTAGCGATAACGGGTTATCGACGCATAGGGGGCTGGCTTTAGGCGCATTGTCGGTTTCCGGCCCCCTGTGTGCGGCGATACAGGAGCTCGCTCCTACAGGTTAGGTGAAGGTTGGCGCCGCGGTTTACTTCAAGCCCAGCCTTTTTGCCAGGCGCCCGAGGTTGGCGCGGTCCAGGCCCAGTTCGCGGGCGGCACCGGCCCAGTTGTGCTGGTGGCGCTCGAGGCAGGCGCCGATCAGCTGGCGCTGGTAGTTGTCGGTGGCCTGGCGCAGATCTCCGCTGCCAGGGCTGCCGACCGGCTCCACCGGGGCTGGCGGCTGAGGTTCGTCCGGCGTCGAGGCGTGCGGCAAGTCCAGGTCGGCGGCGCTCAGGCTGAGGATCTTCGGCCGTTCGCGGCAGTTGCCCAGGGCCTTGAGGGCGCTGCGGCCGATCAGGTGTTCCAGCTCGCGCACATTGCCCGGCCAGGCGTAGGCCAGCAGCGCCGCCTGGGCGTCGCTGGTCAGGCGCAGGCTGCCCAGGCCCATGCGCGAGCGGTTCTGTTCGAGGAAGTAGCCGCTGAGCAGCAGCACGTCGCGCCCGCGATCGCGCAGGGCCGGCACCAGCAGCGGGTACACGCTGAGGCGGTGATAGAAGTCCGCGCGATAGCGGCCGGTGCGTACTTCCTCGGCCAGGTCGCGGTTGGTGGCGGCGATCAGCCGCACGTCGACCCGATGCTCCTGGTCCGAGCCCAGGCGCTGCAACTGGCCGCTCTGCAGCACGCGCAGCAGCTTGGCCTGCACGGTCAGCGACAATTCGCCCACTTCGTCGAGAAACAGCGTGCCGCCATTGGCCAGCTCGAACTTGCCGCGCCGGTCGTTGGTGGCCCCGGTAAAAGCGCCGCGCACATGGCCGAACAGTTCGCTTTCCACCAGGGTGTCGGGCAGGGCCGCGCAGTTGAGGCTGATCAACGGCTGGTCGGCACGGGGCGAGGCGGCATGGATGGCCTGGGCCACCAGTTCCTTGCCGACCCCGGTTTCGCCCGTGATCAGCACCGTCAGGTCGCTGCCGCCGACCAGGCCGATCTCCTCCAGCAATCGCTTGTGGGCCTTGCTCTGGCCGATCATCTCGCGGTTCTGGCCGCTGGCCTGGCGATAGACCTCGGCGCGCTGGTGTTCGTCCTCGGCGCGCAGGGCCAGGCGTTCGATGCGCTCGGCGGCGTTGACGGTGGCCGCGGCGAGGCTGGCGAAGGCTTGCAGGGCATCCAGTTCGATCGGCTCGAAACGTTGCGGGTCAAGGGCGTCGAGGGTCAAAAGGCCCCAGGGGCGCTCGTCGATGAACAGCGGGCAGCCCATGCAGTCGTGGACTTCCAGGTGCTCATGCAGACCGTCCACCAGGCCGTCGTAAGGGTCCGGCAGTTCGCTGTCGCTGGCGAACCGGGTCGGGCCGGGGTGGCTGAGCAGGGCGGCGAAGCGCGGGTGCTCGCTGACCTTGAAGCGTCGGCCCAGGGTGTCGGTGCTCAGGCCGTCCACCGCCAGCGGCACCAGCCATTCGCCATCCAGGCGCAGCAGGGCAGCAGCGTCGCAGGGCAGCAGGGCGCGCATGGCTTCGAGCAGGCGGCGATAGCGCTCGCCTTCGGGCAATTCGCGGGACAGGTCGGAGACCAGGGGCAGCAAGGCGGTGAGCAGGGATTTTGCGGTCATAATGACTCCGTATGGTCCTAATGACTATAAGTGCCGGAGGGTCGATATGACCACTATTATATTAAGTTACTGATTTATATGGTTTTTATTTTTGGCACGAAAACTGATTGGTAAAGGGCAACCTGCAAGAAACCAGAAAGCTCAGGAGTTGTTCCCATGCTTAGCGTCGAAGATCGTGCCATCATCAAATCCACCGTTCCGCTGCTGGAAAGCGGTGGCGAAGCCCTGATCACCCACTTCTACCGGATGATGCTCTCCGAGTATCCACAGGTACGCCCGCTGTTCAACCAGGCACACCAGGCCAGCGGCGACCAGCCACGGGCCCTGGCCAACGGCGTATTGATGTACGCCCGGCACATCGACCAGCTCGACCAGTTGGGCGACCTGGTGGCGAAAATCATCAACAAGCACGTGGCCCTGCAGATCCTGCCGGAACATTACCCGATCGTCGGCGCCTGCCTGCTGCGCGCCATCTCCGAAGTGCTGGGCGACGAGATCGCCACGCCGGCGGTGATGAGCGCCTGGGGCGCGGCCTATAACCAGCTGGCGGATATCCTGATCGGCGCCGAGGGCGCGATCTACGACCAGAAGGCCCAGGCCCCGGGCGGCTGGCGCGGGGCGCGGGAGTTCACCCTGGTCCGCCGCGAGCAGGAGAGCGCGGAAATCACCTCGTTCTATTTCGAGCCTGTGGATAAAGGCCCGATCCTCGCCGCCGAACCTGGCCAGTACATCGGCATGCAGCTGTTCCTCGAGGGTGAGGAAATCCGCCGCAACTACTCGTTGTCGGCCCTGTCCGACGCCGGCCAGTACCGCATCAGCGTCAAGCGCGAAGCCGGCGGCCGTGCTTCCAACTACCTGCACGACGAGCTCCAGGTCGGCGCCCGCCTCCAGCTGTTCCCGCCGGCGGGCGAGTTCACCCTGGCAGCCAGCGACAAGCCGCTGGTGCTGATCAGCGGCGGCGTCGGCATCACCCCGACCCTGCCGATGCTGGAAGCGGCCCTGGCCACCGAGCGTCCGGTGCACTTTATCCACTGCGCGCGCAACGGCGGGGTGCATGCGTTTCGCGATTGGGTCGACGGCCTGGCCGCGCGCCATCCGCAGCTCAAGCGCTTCTACTGCTATGCCGAGGACGACGGCGTCAGCCCGGCGGCGGACAAGGTCGGCCTGCTGAGCCAGGAGCAACTGGGCGAGTGGTTGCCGCAGGAGCGTGACGTGGACGCCTACTTCCTCGGGCCGAAAGCCTTCATGGCGGCGGTCAAGCGTCACCTCAAGGCCCTGGGGGTGCCGGAACAGCAGAGCCGCTACGAGTTCTTCGGCCCGGCCGCGGCCCTGGAGTGAACCGATCGGCCAGTCTCAGTCCTTGAGACTGGCCGCTTTTGTAGCCGCTGGCGCAGCCTGCGATCGGTTGCGCAGCGACCGCTACGCGCTCGATCGCAGCCTCGTGTTGCTCGGCAGCGGCTACAGGGTGCAGGCCGCACTCGTAAAAATCCTTTAAAGGTTAATCCGTTCTTAACCTGTTTATCGTTAATTCCCCGATGCTGATGATAGGCGCTCGTTCGCACTGATCAGGATCATTCCATGCAGTTCTCAACCATTTCCCGTATCACCCTGGCCGCTACCTTGCTCGCCAGCCCCCTGGTTTTCGCCGAGCCGGTTTTGCTCCAGGCGCAGACCCTGATCGTCGATCAGAGTTTGCCCAAGGCCCAGCAGCAAGCCATGGAGCTGGCCGCGCGTCGTTACGGCAGTTTCTGGAACAGCGGCGATGAAAGCCTGGCCAAGGCCGCGCTGGCGGAGAACTTCGTCGATATGACGCCACCCGAAGGGCGGGTCCAGGGCCCCACCGGGCCATTGCTGGCGTCACGCTTCTTTCGCACGGCGGTGCCGGACCTGAGCGCAGAAATCGAGCAGATGATCGTGGCCGGGGATCGCGTGGTGGTGCACCTGCACTTTCGCGGGCATTTCAGTGGCACTTTCAATGCACTCAAAGGCCATGGTCAGCGTGTAGACTTCCGGGCAACCGACATCTACCAGATCGCCGATGGCCGGATCGCCGCCAATTGGCATATCGAAGACAACTTCAGCCTGATGCAGCAGTTGCAAGCGTTGCCGCCGGGCTGAACCACAGACAGAAAAGGAACCGAGGATGACTGACGACATACTGCGTTTGGGGCGCGAGCGACGCTTTCTGGTGTTGCTGGGGGTGATCTGCCTGGCACTGATCGGCGGTGCGCTGTACATGCAGGTGGTGCTGGGCGAGGCGCCTTGCCCGCTGTGCATCCTGCAGCGCTACGCGTTGTTGCTGATCGCCATTTTCGCCTTTATCGGTGCCGCCATGCGCACCCGTCGCAGCATCACGGTGCTGGAGGTTCTGGTGGTGATCAGCGCGCTGTTCGGCGCCGGGGTCGCGGGGCATCACGTCTACACCCAGGCCCATCCCGCGGTCAGCTGCGGCATCGATGTGCTGCAGCCGATCGTCGACAGCCTGCCACTGGCGAGCATCTTCCCGCTGGGGTTCCAGGTCGACGGTTTCTGCTCCACGCCTTACCCGCCGGTGCTGGGTCTGTCCCTGGCGCAATGGGCGCTGGTGGCCTTCGTGCTGACCCTGGTGCTGGTGCCGCTGGGCATCATTCGCAACCGTCGCAACAACGCCTGACTGGGTAGAAAAGACCCCGGTCCCGAGGTTCGGGGCCGGGGCTTTTTTTCGTGTCGGACAAAGCTCGGAAGGCGGGTTGATATGGGGCAATAAGCGGTGCGGCAAAAGTGCGACATGTTGTCACATAAGGGGTGTCGCAGCGGGGAATCCATCGCTGGCCGCAAGCCGGTTTTTTTTATCCTGCGACAGAAAATGGCTGTCAGTTCATGTCTCTGCCAGGAATGCCGGGGCGACCCTGGCCCGCGATCTAAATAAAACGGTTCAGCCCTCGTTCTACAAGGGATAGCGCGGTGCCATCTGTGGTCTTTCCATGGCGGCCAGGGGCGTTTTTCGAGCGGGCGGGAAGGCGTTTTTGGGGCTTTTTATTGAAAATGAAAATCGCTATGATCGCGACCCTTTGCGACAATCGCCACGCATTGTTGCGCGAACCGATAAAAATTATTTCGGGATAAGACATGGTGTATAGAACCCTACCTATCTACAATCGCCCGCACTGAAATTCCGGCGCTGCTCATCCCTGAGCTTACGGCGGCGGTCGAGGGGCGTTGGACGCTCCATGCGACCCCAGGTGTCGGCACCTTCCAAATATCCGCACCAAATGGAATTGGTCTGTAACAAGGCCTTTAACCACGAATTCGAATAAGAACTCACTGCTAGCCCAGGATTTGTCGATCAGCGCGTAACGCGCCGGGCAGGCCCTTATTCAATCGAAGAAAAAATGCCAACCCTTGGCACGGTGAAGTGTTGGCGATCAAAACCCAACTGCATTGCGCAAGCTGCTTTAGAGGTCGTGAGATGAGTAAAAACAGGTACCCCCGATTACTAGGCTTTTTGCCGCTGCTCAGCATGTTGTTGCTGGGAGGCTGCAAATGGACCTTGCTCGACCCAAAAGGACAGGTCGGCCTGGATGAACGAAACCTGATCATCACCGCAACGCTGCTGATGCTGTTGGTCGTGGTTCCGGTCATCATCATGACCTTCGCGTTCGCCTGGAAATACCGCGCGTCCAACACCAGCGCCACCTACGCGCCGAAGTGGTCGCACTCCACCAAGATCGAAATCGCGGTGTGGCTGGTGCCGATCCTCATCATCATTGCCCTGGGTTATGTGACCTACAAGTCCACCCACGCGCTGGACCCTTACCGTCCGCTGGAGTCCGAGGCCGCGCCGATCAACATCGAAGTTGTCGCGCTGGACTGGAAGTGGCTGTTCATCTACCCGGACCAGGGTATCGCGACCGTCAACAAGATCGTGTTCCCCGAGCACACCCCGGTCAATTTCAAGATCACCTCCGACGCCGTGATGAACTCGTTCTTCATCCCGGGCCTGGGTGGCCAGATCTACGCGATGGCAGGCATGCAGACCAAGCTGCACCTGATCGCCAACCAGAAAGCTGAAATGGAAGGCATCTCCGCCAACTACAGCGGCGCTGGCTTTACCGGCATGAAATTCAAAGCGATCTCGACGAGCCAGGAAGACTTCAACGCCTGGGTTGCCGAAGTCAAGGCCGCACCTAAACAGCTTGATCAAGCTGAATACGACGCTCTGGCCAAGCCAAGCCAAAACAACCCTGTCGCGCTGTACTCCGCGTTCACCCCGAACCTGTTTCAGAAAATTGTCGACAAGTATGAAGGCATGAAACCAGGCAAGCCGGTCGAGCACGAGAAGAAAGAAGTGGCCGCGGCACAAGGGATGGACATGAGCGCGCATTCAGCTGCTGGGGCAGAGGAGTAAACGATGTTTGGTAAATTAAGTCTGGACGCGATACCGTTCCACGAGCCGATCGTCATGGTGACCGTTGCCATGATCATCCTCGGTGGTCTGGCGCTTGTCGCGGGTATCACCTATTTCAAGAAATGGTCCTACCTGTGGACCGAATGGCTGACTTCGGTCGACCACAAGAAAATCGGCGTGATGTACATCATCGTCGCCATGGTCATGCTCCTGCGCGGCTTCGCCGACGCCATCATGATGCGTACCCAGATGGCCATGGCCACCGAGGGTTCGCCGGGCTACCTGCCTCCTGAACACTATGACCAGATCTTCACCGCCCACGGTGTGATCATGATCATCTTCATGGCGATGCCTTTCTTCACCGGCCTGATGAACCTTGCAGTGCCGCTGCAGATCGGCGCGCGTGACGTTGCCTATCCGTTCCTCAACTCCCTGAGCTTCTGGCTGCTGGTTTCCGGCGTCGTGCTGATCAACCTGTCCCTGGGCGTCGGCGAATTCGCCAAGACCGGCTGGGTTGCCTATCCGCCGCTGTCGGGCCTGCAATACAGTCCGGGCGTGGGTGTGGACTACTACATCTGGGCGCTACAGCTATCAGGTCTAGGGACGACGTTAACGGGGGTCAACTTCCTGGCCACCGTGCTGAAAATGCGTACCCCGGGCATGAAGCTGATGGACATGCCGATCTTCACCTGGACCTGCACCTGGGCCAACGTCCTGATCGTGGCTTCGTTCCCGATCCTGACCGCTACCCTGGCGCTGCTGACCCTCGACCGTTACATGGATTTCCACATTTTCACCAATGAACTTGGTGGCAATCCGATGATGTACGTGAACCTGTTCTGGGCCTGGGGTCACCCTGAGGTGTACATCCTGATCCTGCCGGCGTTCGGTATCTTCTCCGAAGTCATCTCGACCTTCACCGGCAAGCGCCTGTTCGGCCACCACTCGATGATCTACGCTTCGGGCGCGATCTCGGTACTGGGCTTCATGGTCTGGCTGCACCACTTCTTCACCATGGGTTCGGGCGCCAGCGTCAACGCCTTCTTCGGTCTGGCGACGATGCTGATTTCCATCCCGACGGGTGTGAAACTGTTCAACTGGCTGTTCACCATCTACCACGGTCGCCTGCGCTTCACCAGCCACGTGCTGTGGACCCTGGGCTTCATGGTGACCTTCGCCATCGGCGGCATGACCGGCGTACTGCTGGCCGTTCCAGGTGCCGACTTCGTGCTGCACAACAGCCTGTTCGTGATCGCGCACTTCCACAACGTGATCATCGGCGGTGCCGTATTCGGTTACATCGCTGGTTTCGCCTTCTACTTCCCGAAAGCGTTCGGCTTCAAGCTGCACGAAGGCTGGGGCAAGGCTGCGTTCTGGTTCTGGATCTCGGGCTTCTTCGTTGCGTTCATGCCGCTCTATGCTCTGGGCTTCATGGGCATGACCCGTCGTCTGAACGCCACTACCAACCCTGAGTGGGTGCCGTACCTGTACGTCGCCATGTTCGGTGCGGTGCTGATCGCCTGCGGTATCGCCTGCCAGCTGATCCAGCTGTACGTCAGTATCCGTGATCGCAAGCAGAACCAGTGCGTGTCCGGCGACCCATGGAACGCCCACACCCTGGAATGGTCGACTTCGTCGCCACCACCGTTCTACAACTTCGCCGTACTGCCGAAGGCCAATGGCATCGACCCGTTCACCGAAGCCAAGGAAAACGGTACCGCGTACCAGCAGCCTGCTCGCTACGAACCGATCCACATGCCGAACAACACCGCCACCGGCCTGGTGATGGGTGCTCTGCTGACCGTCTTCGGTTTCGCGATGATCTGGCACATCTGGTGGCTGGCGATCGCTAGCCTGGCCGGTACCGTGATCTATTTCGTGATCCACGCGGCTCGTGATGACCAGGGCTACATGGTGCCGGTCGACGTGATCGAACGCATCGAAGCCGAGCAGCACGCTCGCCTGGTAGCCGAGAAGAAGATTCCGGCCAACCGTGTTGAAACCTCGTTGGAACAGGCTTAAACCATGTCGAACTTAGTGACCAATGCTGGACACACCCATGTCGATGACCATGGGCATGATGACCATCACCACGACTCGGGCGAGATGACCGTCTACGGTTTCTGGCTCTACCTGATGACCGACTGCATTCTGTTTGCGTCGATCTTCGCGGTGTACGCGGTACTGGTAAACAACGTAGCGGGTGGCCCGTCGGGCCACGACATCTTCGAACTGCCTTACGTGCTCGGCGAAACCGCCTTGCTGCTGTTCAGTTCGATCACCTACGGCTTCGCCATGCTGGCGTTCTTCCGGGGTAACAAGAAGCAGGTCCTGGGCTGGCTGGCCCTGACCTTCCTGTTCGGCCTGGGCTTCATCGGCATGGAGGTCAACGAGTTCCACCTGCTGATCTCCGAAGGCTACGGCCCTAGCCGCTCTGGCTTCCTGTCCGGGTTCTTCACCCTGGTCGGTACCCACGGTCTGCACGTGACCAGCGGCCTGATCTGGATGGCGATCATGATGTATCAGGTCAACAAGCATGGCCTGACCGCAACCAACAAGACCCGCCTGAGCTGCCTGAGCCTGTTCTGGCACTTCCTGGACGTGGTCTGGATCTGCGTCTTCACCGTTGTTTACCTGATGGGGACTATGTAATGGCCAATGCCCACTCCCATGACAGCCATGATGCTGGCCACGGCAGCGTAAAGTCGTACGCCATCGGTTTCATCCTGTCGGTGATCCTGACGATCATCCCGTTCGGCCTGGTGATGTACCCGACCCTGCCGAAGTCCATCACCCTGATGATCGTGCTCGCCTTCGCGGTGATCCAGGTCCTGGTTCACCTGGTGTACTTCCTGCACCTGGACCGTTCCGAGGCCCAGCGTAACAACGTGATTGCGTTCGTCTTCGCTGCCCTGGTGATCGTCCTGCTGGTTGGCCTGTCGCTGTGGATCATGTTCAGCATCCATACGTTCATGATGGCGAAGTGAGGTAAGACCCGATGTCGCTCAAGCACTTTATCCAAATCACCAAACCGGGGATCATTTTCGGTAACGTGCTTTCTGTGGCGGGCGGTTTCTTCCTGGCCTCCAAGGGACATGTCGATCTGGCCATCTTCCTGGCCGCGATGATCGGCACGTCCCTGGTGGTGGCTTCCGGTTGCGTGTTCAACAACTGCATCGACCGCGACATCGACCTGAAGATGGAGCGCACCAAGAATCGCGTGCTGGTCCAGGGCCTCATCTCCCTGAAACTGGCACTGATCTACGCGACCGTCCTGGGTGTCGCCGGCGTTGCGCTGTTGTACAAGGTGGCCAATCCGTTGGCGGCGCTGTTTGCCGTGATCGGCTTCATCATCTACGTCGGCTTCTACAGCCTGTACCTCAAGCGCAAGTCGGTGCACGGCACGCTGGTGGGCAGTCTGTCGGGGGCGATGCCGCCGGTGATCGGCTATGTGGCCGTGAGCAACAGCTTCGACATGGCGGCGCTGACCCTGCTGGTGATGTTCAGCCTGTGGCAGATGCCGCATTCCTACGCCATCGCGATTTTCCGCTTCAACGATTACCTGGCCGCATCGATTCCGGTGCTGCCGGTGAAGCGCGGCATCCGAGTGGCCAAGAAGCACATCCTGCTCTACATCCTGGCGTTCCTGGTGGCGACCCTGATGCTGACCTTCAGCGGTTATGCCGGCATGAGCTACCTGGCCGTGGCGTCCGCGATGGGCATGTACTGGCTGTACATGGCCTGGACCGGCTACAAGGCGGTGGACGACACCGTCTGGGCCCGCAAGCTGTTCGTGTTCTCGATCTTCACCATCACCGCGCTGAGCGTGATGATGTCCCTGGATTTCAAGGTACCGAGCGAGCTGTTGCTGACCTACGCGCCATAAGCTGCAAACGCTGTAGAAAAGCCCCGCCTTCGAGAGAAGCGCGGGGCTTTTTATTGAGTGTCAGTCAGTGGGCTGTTTAAAATATTCAAATGACTTTACTCATGCAGGAAGCAGACTAATGAAGAAAAAAGCCGTTGTCGTATTCAGTGGCGGGCAGGACTCGACAACCTGTCTGATCCACGCATTGCCGCTCTATGATGAAGTGCACTGCATTACCTTTGATTACGGCCAGCGCCACCGCGCGGAAATAGAAGCGGCGCAGCAGCTCGCCAAGCAATTGGGGGCGACAGTGCACAAAGTGCTGGATGCTTCCTTGCTCAATGAATTGGCGATCAGCAGCCTCACTCGGGACAATATTCCGGTGCCGACGGTGAACAGTTCAGGCGAAAGCCTACCCAGTACTTTCGTGCCGGGAAGAAACATTCTGTTTTTAACCCTGGCCTCTATCTATGCCTACCAGGTAAAGGCTGAGGCGGTCATTACGGGTGTGTGTGAAACGGACTTCTCCGGCTATCCCGATTGCCGTGACGAGTTTGTAAAGGCCTTGAACAAGGCCGTCGAGTTGGGCATGGAATACCGCCTGCGTCTCGATACGCCACTGATGTGGCTGAACAAGGCGGAGACTTGGGCGCTGGCGGATTATCACAATCAGTTGAGCTTGATTCGCGAACAGACCCTGACCTGCTACAACGGCGTTATTGGCAGCGGTTGTGGCAATTGCGATGCTTGCAATCTTCGTGCAAGAGGGCTGAATGCTTATCTGGGGAACAAGACAGACGTCATGAGCAGCTTGAAAGGCAAGATGAATCTGCAATAAAGACGGAGTGACAGTCTGTCGATGGATTCAACCCGGCATCTACCTGAGAGGGGAGGGTTGAATCCATCGGCGTGAGACAAAGAGCGGTTGTACTAGCTGGCCTGGCTGTCCGTTATGTATCTTTTGAACAGCGACCTTGCGCCATAGGCCGGCAAGATGTTGAAGAATGCAAAACATACCTTGATCGCGATCTGGACGTAGATCATGTTCAGGATGTCGCTGTTTTGCATCGAGCCATAAAAGGCGATGTAGCAGAACACGAAACTGTCGATGATCACCGCGAACAGAGTGCTCAAGAATATCCGCAGGAACAGGAACCTGGAGTTCGTCAGCTCTTTTATCTTGCACAGCAAGTAGGAGTTTATGTTCTCGGAAACCAGGAACGAGACCGAGGACGCCACCAGCACGGATGACACATGAATGATGACGTCATTGTACGGGGTGTCGAGCTTCCAGCCTGGCAGGCCCGGGAGAAAGGTCGAACCATAGAGCAGCACGATAATCAGGGCGTTGCTGGCAAAGGCGAAGAAAATCGCTTTTCTGGCCAGCCTGAGTCCGAAGTTCTCGTTCAACAGGTCAACGATCAGGAAGGTCAGGGGGTAAAGAAAGGTCCCCGGCGTGACAATGATGCCCAGTGACTCGAGATAAATGGGCTTGGTCGCGGCAATGCTGGTGAATATATAAAACGTGAAGAGCAGCAAGTTCAGGATGATATAGACCATCCACGAGCTTTCGTTGCGGTCGCTCAGGTCATAGGCGGTAAGCACTCCTCCTTGCGAGTAGAACTTCTTGTAGATGTTTTTAACTTCCATTTTGTTCAGGTTTTCCATTATTTCGCTGTTCAGTACTTCGCTCAGTTTGATCTTTATGACTTTGCCTGTGGCAATGATCATGATCACGGCCAGGCTCTTGTTGTTTTCAAAGCCCAGGAGTTTGTATTTGCTGTTCTCGAGTTCGCCTTCATAAGCTGCCATTGAAGCGCTCCTCGATGACGTCACCCACTACCAATACCTGGTCCGAGTCGGAGCATGGCTCATTAGTGATGAACAGCTTTTGGGTCTGTCTGTCGTAAACCAGTTTCTCCTTGTCGTCGGTCGACGCTCCCTTTTGAATGATCAACAGGTCGCCGGCCCCGTACAGGCCATTGATCTCATTCTCCAGCAGCACCGCTATCAAGTTGTAGGAGGCGCCGAAGTAATAGGTCAATGGGTGACGTATGGCCAGTTCGCCAATCCGTTTGTCCATGTTGATCATCAACAGGCTTTCCTTGAGGATCGGAACCGCTGCCGGGTTCATGTTTCCTTGTGGGGAAATACTGCTGTCGATGATCTCTTTTTCTTCAAAATCGACGGTTTCTATTTCTTCGTAGGAGACGCCGAAGAAATCGGAGATTTTGCGAATGGTGGATTGCTGTACGTTGCTGACCTTGCCTTCCAGAATGTTGTAGATGGTCGTTCTGGTCAGGCCGCTGGCATTGCACAAAGACAGTTGTGTCTCGCCGCGACTTTTTATCAGGTATTTGATATTGCTCTTCAAATACTCTGTTCTTTCTCTTCTGTGCATCAAATGCTCACCATTTCCTTATAGTTGCCACGCATAGAGTCTTTCATCGAGTGCGTGTCTTGCATGACATTCAACTGCTCAACGCCAAGGGTGAGAACAGTCGGATCGATGCGGCCAGAGCGTGTCGGGTTCTTCCATGGTCTGTACCAACTCGCTAGCACTCCTTTAGCCAGCCTGCATCCATCCTGGGATATTTCGCTGTCGGTATGGGGCGCGCTCGGAGTCGTCGGGAGGGTCCGGACCGGGGCGCCGCGGGGGCAAGTGTTGCATGTCCCCGTCATGACAATAAAGCCCCACAATGCTCGCCGCCATCGCCCTGACCAGCGAACGTTCAGCGCTAAGGCCAGTCCGCTGTCCCCGCCCGTCCCTCAGAAAAGCAGCAATTTAATTGGAAAATGTTTAATTTTTTGCTTAATTAGCTGCTCGCGAACGTTAAACCAGGAAGCGTGCTGTCGTTCGTGGCGCGCACATGACAGGGAAGGAATACCCAATGATGGCAGCTTGTACAGAACCACTCAGGAACCAGGCCGACCTGCTGCGACGGGGGTTGGCGGATCTGCGAGCAGAAGACGCCGAACTGGCGGGGATCCTGGACGCTGAAGTCACGCGTCAACACCGCACACTGTCCTTGGTTTCATCTTCCTGCGCGGCCAACCCGCGAATCCTCGCGGCGTCTGCCTCGGCACTGGTCAACGTCACCGCCGAGGGCACGCCCGGCAAGCGCCATCATGTTGGCTGCGAGAACGTCGATCTGGTCGAGTCCCTGGCGATCCGCAGGGCGCGGGAGCTGTTCGGGGCGCAATACGCCAGCGTACAGTCGCACTCCGCCTCGAACGCCAACTACCAAGTGCTCGCGGCCCTGCTCGAGCCCGGGGACACCATCCTCGGCATGGCCCTCGATCATGGCGGGCACCTGACCCACGGCAGCCCTGTCGCATTCACCGGGGCCCACTACAAGGCGATCCGCTACGGCACCACGGCCCAGGGCGTGATCGATTACGCAGAGGTCCGCCAACTGGCGCTGGCCCACCGTCCGCGCATCATCATCTGCGGTGCGACGGCCTATTCCCGGGTCGTGGACTTCCAACGCTTTCGCGCCATTGCCGATGAGGCCGGGGCCATCCTGCTGGCGGATATCTCCTATATCGCCGGGCTGGTCGCAACGGGGCGGCACCCGAGCCCGATCGACGCGGCGCATGTCACCACGGCCTGTACCCACAAGCAACTGGCGGGGCCCCGTGGTGGCCTGATCCTTTCCGGTCGGGACGCCGACACCAAGGTTCCCGGCCTGCGGGCGAGCTTCAGTCGTGTCCTCGAGCAAGCGGTATTCCCCAAGATGCAGGGCTCGCCGGCGTTCAACATGATCGCTGCCAAGGCAGCCGCGCTGGGCTACGCGATGTCCCCGGAGTTCGACGCCTACATGGGACGGATCCGCAGCACGGCCGATGTCATGGCCAACGCATTCATGGCGCGAGGCTACGAGGTGGTGGGCGGGGGGACGGAGAACCACACGGTCCTGCTCAGGTTGCGTGGGGGCATCAGCGGTTCGATTGCCGCCTCGGCCCTGGAGCGCTGCGGCATCATCGTGAGCAAGAACCGCGCGCTGGGGGAAACCCGCTCCTCATTCGTCGCCAATGGCTTGTGTATCGGCACGGGGTCCATCGCCCAACGCTACATCGACCCCCAGGGGTGCCGTGAATTGGTCGATCTGGTGTGCCGGATACTGGACAAGGTGACGCCCCTCAGCGAGCAGAAGTACAGCCTGGAGCCTGAGTTGCAGGAGCAGTTCCGTCTCCAGACCGAGGCCTTGTGCGCGATGTATCCCATCGCCGATTACCGGGGCAACTGAGGGGGCCCCGGTTTTTCACTCGCAGGAGTCGGCTGGCGAAGGGCGCGCAGTGCTGGTAGGGGTTACAGCTGTTGTTGAGCGCTATAGCCTTCGAACGCGGTCTGTTGCTGGATCGCGGTGACGATGTTCTTGCGGGTGGCCGGCTGTTCGTTGCCGTCCTTGTCGAGGAACACTTCGCTTTCCAGCTCCGCCTCGTCGCCTTCGCCGACAAAGGCGAAGCCCAGGAACTCGAAGGCCTCACGGTCGACGTTGGCCTTGGAGCGCGGGCGGATCGGCAGGGTGACGCTGATGCCGTCCTTGCTGATGGCGAACACTTCCATTTCCTTCTTTGGCCGCGCCTTGCTCTTGCCGCCGCCCGGGCTGCTGATGGCCTGGTGGGTCTGGTTCAGCACTTTCAGCGCCAGGCCGTAGACCAGCTCCTGGAAGCTCGGGTCGTCCTTGTAGCTGGACAGGATGCGGCTGATCGGGAACTTGCTGCTCAGGTCTTCCAGGGCGGCGCTGTCCGCGGCCTCGGCATCCTTGAGCTGTTTGAGCTGGCCCATGAGTTCATAGGCGCGATCGTCGTCGAAGCGGTCGTGAGCCTGGCGGATCTCGGCGCGCAGTTCGCGGATCTGGTCGCTTTCCTTGGAGGACTGGAAAGCATCGAGGACCATCTCGCTGATGGTCTTGGCCTGGGACACGTGCTGTGAAAGATTGATGGCGTTTTCGTATTCGGCTTTGGACGACAAGGCGTTTACGGATTCTTCTGTACGGGAATCAGGCATTGATTTTTCACTACTTCTTTTAACTGGAAATGAGGCTAGAAAAGCACCGGGCCTTTTCAGGGCGCCTAATTTAGGGGACCGGGGCCCCATTGTCACGGGCCAACGGACCGGTGCGAAAAGACGTGGCTCTACTGACCCGCGATCGCCGGGAAAATTCCGCTGTCGATCGTCCCTGGCGAGGTCCCGTATAGCCCGGCTATGGTCTGCGCCCCATTGCCTTCAGCGTTGCGCCTGCTGGCGAAACTCGGCGAACGACACCAGGCGCTGGCGTGCCGGGTCCCACAGCTTGAGGCGCAGGCAGCGGTAGATGTCCCGCGGGTGCAGCGAGGTGGTGAAGGGGGCCTGCAAGGCCGGGATCGCCGCCATGGCTTCCGGCAGGCGGTAGAAGGGAATCCCCGAGTTGGCGTGATGCACATGGTGGTAGCCGATGTTGGCGGTGAACCAGGCCATGAGCGGGCCGGTGCGCATGTAGCTGGAGGAAAACACCGCGGTGGCGGCGTAGTCCCAGTCGGCGCGCGCGGGGTAACGCACGCCGGGGAAGTTGTGCTGGCAGTAGAACATATAGGCGCCCAGCGCCGAGCCGGACAGGCTGGGGAGCAGCACCCCGTACAGCAGGATGTCCGGCGCCAGCAGCGCCAGGGTCACGGCGCTCGCCAGGTTCAGCGCCAGGGCCAGCAGCGACCAGAGCCGATGCCGCGGTTGGGTGATCAGCGACACCAGGCAGATGCTGAAGATAAAGATGCTGAACGACGCCAGCAGGATCATCAGTGGGTGCCGGGCCAGGTGATAACGCAAGCGCTTGAGGCGCCCGGCCCGGGCATATTCCTCGGTGGACAGCAGGGGAAAGGTGCCCAGGTCCGTGTGGGTGGACAACAGCGGCAGGCGGTTCTGCTCCGCGCCGACGTACTGGCAGCTGTGGCCGTGGTGATAGTCGTGGGACTGCTTCCACAGCGTCGGCGGGGCCATCAGCAGCAGGCCGAAGGTCTTGAAGAACACCTCGGCGAAACGCGAGCCCTTGAGAATCGCCCCGTGCATATAGTCGTGGTACAGCACGAACATGCGCACCAGGGACAGGCCCAGCAGCACGCTGCACCCCAGGCGCAGCGGCCACCACAGCGGCATGGCGATCGCCGCGCCGAACAGCCCGATCACCAGCAGCGTCGAGTAGAAATGCCACCAGCTCAGGCGGCGGTTTTCCACGGTGAAGGGCAGGGTCTGGCGAATCAGCTCCTTGCCGTAACGCGCCAGCGCCTCGCGGTCCAGGCCGTCGGTGGGCCAGGGCATGGCCCCCCACGGATCGGGTGTCGGGCCCGTGTCACTGGGGCAATAAGGAGCGGCGGTCGAGGTGTCCAGCGTGCGCATGCTCGGTACTCTCCTCAGCCGATGACCGCTTCGTGGGGGCGGTGCTGCAAGAACAGCGGCGGCCGCCGGTCCTGCCACGGCCGCGCCTGTTCCAACTGGCCGGCGAGGCGCAGCAGCAGGGCTTCCTCGCCAAAGGCCGCGCTGAGCATCAGGCCGATCGGCAGGCCTTCGGCGTTCCAGTGCAGTGGCAGGGAGATCGCCGGTTGCCCGGACGCGTTGTGGATGGCGGTGAACGGGCTGTAGTCGATCAGCGGGCCGTAGGTGTTTTCCAGGTCGCTGGAATGGATATCCACCACGCCATTGCGCAGCGGCGGCCGGGCCAGGGTCGGGGTCAGCCAGCAATCGTAGGTCTGGTGGAAGCGGGCCATTTCCCGGCCCACCTGCTGCAACACCAGTTCGGACATCTGGTACTCCACGGCACTCACGCCGAGGCCACGTTGATGCACGGCCTGGGTCAGGTTTTCCAGTTCGCCGGGCAACGGGCCGCGGCCCAGTTGCAGGCTCATCAGCTCCACGGCGAAGGCGATGCCGGAGAACCACAGGGCGCTGAAGGCTTCGGCGAAGCTTTGCAGGTCCAGTTGCGGCGCGGCTTCTTCCACATGGTGGCCGAGGGACTCGAGCAGGCGCGCGGTGCTTTCCACCGCGGCGATGCAGTCGGGGTGCAGCGGTCGCCCGGCCGGGTCGGTGCGGGAAAAGGCGATGCGCAGGCGCCCCGGCTCGCGGCCGAGCTGGTCGAGAAAGCGCCCTTGCATGGGCGGCGCGCGGTACGGGTCGCCCGGCACCACGCCGTGGGTGGCGTCGAGCAGGGCGGCGCTGTCGCGCACGCTGCGGGTCAGCACATGTTCGTCCAGCAGGCCGCTGAGCAGCTCGCCGAAATCCGGGGCCAGGGAGTTGCGCGCCCGGGTCGGCTTGAGGCCGACCAGGCCACAGCAGGACGCGGGAATACGGATCGAGCCGCCGCCATCGTTGCCATGGGCCGCCGGGACCATGCCGGTGGCCACCGCCGCGGCCGCGCCGCCACTGGAGCCGCCGGTGGAGTATTCCAGGTTCCACGGGTTGCGCGCCGGGCCGTAGAAAGCGCCTTCGGTGGTGGGCAGGATGCCGAATTCCGGGGCGTTACTCTTGCCGACGAACACCAGCCCAGCCTGACGAAAGCGTTTCACCAGCTCGCAGTCCTGGGGCATGACCCGGGCCTGCAGCATGCGCGAGGCCAGTGTCGACGGCAGGTCCTGGCAGTCGCCGAGGATGTCCTTGAGCAGGAACGGCACACCGTGCAGCGGGCCCGTGGCGGGTGCGTTGTCCTGGGCGGCGGCCTGTGCCCGGGCCTTGTCGTAAGCCTTGTAGACCACGGCGTTGACCGCCGGGTTGAAGGCTTCGATGCGGCGTATGGCTTCCTCCAGCAGTTCGGAGGGGCGTACTTCCTTTCTTTTGACCAGGTCGGCCAGGCCGACCGCATCGAAGCTGGCGTATTCGCTAAAAGACATCCTGTTCTCCCTGTGCTGCGCACGCTGGTGGCGATGCCGGAACGCTCCCGTTCCAGCCTGGGTTTTCATGACATGGCCGGTTACACAAGCCCGGCTTGTGCGGGCCTGGAGATCGGCTTCAGATCCTTGCAGAAGGACGATGACAGCAACGGATATGGCAAAAAGCCATGCATGTATCGAACTGTGGGGCGAATATGCGCCGGGGGCGGAAATTGCGGGTATACGCCGTTCGGAGTATTAACTTCGACTGCGCGCTCCCAGAGGATGATCAAGCGTAATGGATGCGCAAGGCCACGGATTCCGGGCCTTGCGGGAGATGGCTAAGTACGGCTGCCTGGATACAATAATGACTACGAACGACCACGATAGAGACGTTCCGTATGCGAATTTTTCGGAATGTCTGCAGCTTCACGCCCATACGATCCCGGACCGATTGGCCTATCGTTTTCTACACAATGGGCGAGACGAAGCAACCCTGATCACCTTCTCTGAACTGGACCGCGCGGCAAGAGCGGCGGCGGCCCGGTTGCAGGAGCATTGCCGGGCGGGGGACCGGGTACTGATCCTGCTCAAGCCGGGCCTGGACTACGTGACCGCCTTCATGGGCTGTCTGTATGCCGGGCTGGTGGCGGTGCCGGCCTATCCGCCGGGCGCGACCAAGACCCTGGACCGGCTGGACGGCATCATCGACGATTGCCAGCCGACGGCGGCACTGGCCAGTGGCGAGGATGTCCCGACCATCCAGGCCCGGCTGGGGCAGGCCGAGCGGCCCCTGGTGCTGGACATGGCGACCCTGGACCTGAACCTGGCCAGCCAATGGCAGGCCACCCAGGTCACCCGGGACGACATCGCCTTTCTGCAATACACCTCCGGCTCCACGGGGATTCCCAAAGGGGTGGCGGTGACCCACGGCAACCTGATTCACAACTCGCGCAGCATCAGCCGCGGCTTCCTGACCCACAAGGACAGCCACTTGGTGAGCTGGCTGCCGCCGTACCACGACATGGGGCTGATCGGCGGCATCCTGCAGTCCTTGTTCGTCGGCTTCGGCTCGACCCTGCTGGCGCCGATCCACTTCCTGCAACGGCCGTTGCGCTGGTTGCAGGCCATCAGCACCTACCGCGGCACGGTCAGCGGCGGGCCGAACTTCGCCTATGAACTGTGCTTGCGCAAGATCAAGGACGAAGAGCTGGCCGGCCTCGACCTGAGCAGCTGGGAGGTGGCCTTCAACGGCGCCGAACATGTGCGGGCGCAGACCATCGCCGCCTTCCAGGAGCGTTTCGCCCGTGCCGGTTTTGCCAGCACCTCGGCCTTTCCCTGCTACGGGCTGGCCGAAGGCACGCTGATGGTCAGCGCCGGCGGCAGCAAGCGCGAGCCAGTGATCCGCCAGTTCCATGCCGGCCTGCTGGAGGACAACGTGGCGCACCTGTATGACGGCCCGGGTAGCGAGGCCGAGTTGCGCCTGCGGACCCTGGTCAGCAGCGGGCGCGGCATTCCCGGGCAGGGGCCGTTCATCTGTGATCCGCTCACCGAGCAGCCGCTGGAAGACGGCCGGGTCGGGGAGATCTGCATCCTCGGCGACAGTGTCGCCAGCGGTTACTGGCAGCGCCCGGACAGCACCGCTGCGGCCTTTCGCCCGGCGCCTCCATCGCTCGGCTGGCCACGCTACTTCCGTACCGGCGACCTGGGGTTCCTGCTCGACGGCGAGCTGTTCGTCACCGGCCGGCTCAAGGACCTGATCATCGTCAACGGCGTCAACCATCACCCCGGCGATATCGAGAACACTGTGCTGCGCACCCACGACAGTTTCCGTCCGGACGGTACCGCGGCCTTCAGCATCGAGACCGGCGACAGCGAGCAGGTGGTGATCGCCCAGGAGATCGAGCGGCGGGCCTTGCGCAGTTTCGACTTGCCGCAGCTGTTCGGTGAGTTGAAGACGCGGCTATGGCAACAGCACCAACTGGCGCGGCCGGTGCTGTTGCTGGTGTTTGGCGGGTCGCTGCCGCGCACCTCCAGCGGCAAGATCAAGCGCCAGGAGTGCCGCAAGCAGTTCGAGCCCTGGCTGGCGGCGCTGGGCGGCGCGGCACCGGCCGAGGCCCACCCCCTGGACAAGTCGGTGGTCGCGGTGGAGAGCAACGGCCGGGTCCTGCGTGACATCACCCTCGATACGCAGGTCGTGGAAGCATGACTAGCCTATCGATTGGTCCGGTGCATGCGCACAAACCCGCGGCGCTGCTGTTCGCCCAGCCGGCCTTCTGCGAGCCGCGGCTGGAGCTGGCCAGCCGCCCGCGGTCGGTGCTGGCGCTGCCGCCCACCGACAGCCAGCAGCGCCTGCAGCTGACCAGCGTGCTCAACTCCATCACCTCGGCGCGCAGCATCGCCGAGCTGACGCAGCAGACCCAGCTGGCGCTGCCGCAGATCCTGCCGTGCGAGAACTTCGTGTTCGCCAGCGGCCGGGTCCGCGCGCACCGGGTGTTCTTTTCGCACCTGATTCATCCGGACACGGTGTCCGACAGCCTGATCAAGGCCATCGTCGGTCGCGACGGCATGATTCCGCCGCTGGGGATCGACCCCATCGAGCATTGCGGGCGCCCCAAGTTCACCACCGTGGAGCGCCTGAGCAACGGGTCGGACCAGGTGTGGGCGAAGATCTTTCGCGAACACGGGATACGCAATCTGGGCTGGACCCTGCTGCCCGGATTGCACCGCAACACCTTCACCGGCTACTTCTTTCACAACATCTCGGCCACCGTGGCCCATGAAAGCAAAATGCGCATGATGGTCTTTGCCCCGTACTTGCACATCGCCCTGAACCGGGCGCTGGGTAGCAAGCTGCTGCGGCACAACCCGGGGCCGAACCATCAACTGTTGTCCGTGCTGTCCAGCCGCGAAGCGGAGATTTCGCGCTGGGTGGCCCGGGGCAAGACCAACTGGGAGATTGGTCAGATCCTCGGGATCAGCGACAAGACCGTGAAGACCCATCTGCAGAATATTTTCTTCAAGCTCCAGGCGTCGAGTCGGGCGCAGATCGCGGCGTTGTTCTGCGACGAGTGAGTGGGGGGCTGTCTTTATTCAGTCATTATCCGGCGGTGCCGACGAGACTCGGCGCCTCAAGGGCGCGCGCTTCTGTAGGAGCGAGCGGGCGGCGATCCGACTTGCCCGCGATAGCGTTTGGCCTGGCGCTGCATTTTTTTGATGGGGTACATATCCGTTGCTGCGGTAACGGCTGCTTATGGTTTCGCCCTTACGGCGACTCACTTTTTACAGACGCCTAAAAAGTAAGCAAAAACGCTTGCCGGTATGACTCACCCACATAGGTAACAAATCAGTTCAAGCACATAGGTGACAGTTTTTAACTGGCAGGGTCGATTCCGAGGATCTGACCA
>NZ_JBNNVU010000047.1:0-42462 GCF_050280705.1 Pseudomonas sp. NPDC089530
GTGAATTTCTCCAGCGACAGCATCCAGTTGTTTCTCGCCGTGCTCGAGCGCGGTTCGTTTTCCGCCGCGGCCCGGGCCCTGTCCTGGCCCTGCTGGCCTACACCGACAGCCACGGCCGCTGAGACCGGGTCGTCGACAAGTAGTAAGGGATTGAATGCATGCGCGCCTTAGCTGAGTTCATCATGCGCGGCCGTATGCAGGCCACTCTGGTAGTGGCCGGATGTGCGGCATTGCCGTTGCTGTATTGGTTGGGTGCTGCTGCGGGAAGCCTGGTGCTCCTGCGGCGCGGTTTGAGCGACGCCCTGGGCGTCCTCGCCCTGGGATTGCTGCCGGCTTTGTTCTGGTGGCTGTATTCCGATGATCCACGCGCACTTCTGGTGTTGCTGGGGTCTTCGGGCCTTGCGTTGGTTTTGCGCGCAAGCGAGTCCTGGAACCGTGTGCTGCTGGTCAGCATAGCGCTGGGCCTGGTGTTTGCTGGAGTGCTGGGTGTGGCTTACCGCCCCCAGGTCGAGATGCTCTCGCAGGAGTTGGTAAAAATCCTGCCGATGGCCCTCGGTGATCTCTACCAGCAGTTGTCGGTTGAAGAGCGGGCTCGTCTCGCCTCGCTGATTGCACCGGTCCTGACCGGCCTGATAGCGGCCTTGTTGCAGATCGTCAGTGTGCTGAGCCTGATTGTCGGGCGCTACTGGCAGGCGTTGTTGTACAACCCGGGTGGTTTTGGGCGCGAGTTTCGCGCGATCAAGCTCCCGCTGGGACTGGCGATGTTGCTGCTGGCCTGCATGCTGCTGGGACCGAATTTCGGTCCGCAGATGGCGATGCTGACGCCGTTGTGCAGCGTACCGCTGGTGTTCGCCGGGCTGGCCTTGATTCATGGGCTGGTGGCGCAAGGGCGACTGGCCAGGTTCTGGCTGGTGGGGTTGTACGTAACGCTGTTGCTGTTTATGCAGCTGATCTATCCGTTGCTCGTGGTCCTGGCCATTGTCGACAGCCTGATTGATTTTCGCGGTCGTTTGGCGCCGAAAGACGCTGATAACGGCTCTGCGAACGGTGAAGGTTAAAAGTTAAGAGGTTATTACCAAATGGAACTGATCCTGCTGGAAAAAATCGCCAACCTGGGCAACCTGGGCGATAAGGTAAACGTTAAGGCTGGTTACGGCCGTAACTACCTGCTGCCTTTCGGCAAAGCCACCGCTGCTACCGCTGCCAACCTGGCTGCGTTCGAAGCGCGTCGTGCCGAGCTGGAAAAACTGGCTGCAGAGAAGAAGGCTTCCGCCGAAACTCGCGCTGCTCAACTGGCTGAGCTGGAAGTGACCATCACTGCCACCGCTGGTGACGAAGGCAAGCTGTTCGGTTCGATCGGCACCCACGACATCGCTGACGCACTGACCGCCTCCGGCGTTGACGTTGCTAAGAGCGAAGTTCGTCTGCCGAACGGCACCATCCGCAACGTAGGTGAATTCGACGTAGCCGTGCACCTGCACGCCGAAGTTGAAGCCACCGTACGCGTTGTCGTGGTAGCAGCTTAAGCAGTACTTGTCGGCTGGCACCCTCGGGTGCTTGCCGGTAACATCGGGCACGATCCTGTTTACAGGTCGTGCCCTTTGTCTTTCTGTACCCTCAGTTTTCAAACCCCTGCTTTTCCTAAAAAACCAAGTGGCCATGAACGATATCTCCGCTCCCGAGCAATACGATCTGCAAACCGCTGCGCTGAAGGTGCCGCCACATTCCATCGAGGCCGAACAGGCCGTGCTCGGTGGTCTGATGCTGGACAACAACGCCTGGGAGCGGGTGCTCGATCAAGTCTCCGATGGCGATTTCTATCGACATGACCACCGTCTGATCTTCCGCGCGATCGCCAGGCTGGCCGACCAGAACCTGCCGATCGACGTCGTGACCCTGTCCGAGCAACTGGACAAGGAAGGCCAGACCGCCCAGGTCGGCGGCCTGGGTTACCTGGGCGAACTGGCGAAGAACACGCCGTCGGTCGCCAACATCAAGGCCTATGCGCAGATCGTTCGCCAGCGCGCTACCCTGCGCCAGCTGATCGGCATCAGCAACGAGATCGCCGACAGCGCGTTCAATCCCGAAGGCCGCACCGCCGAAGAGATCCTCGACGAGGCCGAGCGGCAGATCTTCCAGATCGCCGAAGCGCGCCCCAAGACCGGCGGCCCGGTCGGCGTCAACGAGCTGTTGACCAAGGCCATCGACCGCATCGATACTCTGTTCAACACCTCCGACGCGATCACCGGCCTGTCCACCGGCTACACCGACCTCGACGAGAAGACCAGCGGCCTGCAGCCGGCCGACCTGATCATCGTCGCCGGTCGTCCGTCCATGGGTAAGACCACCTTTGCGATGAACCTGGTGGAGAACGCGGTTCTGCGCAGCGACAAGGCGGTACTGGTGTACTCCCTCGAGATGCCAGGCGAATCGCTGATCATGCGTATGCTGTCGTCCCTGGGCCGTATCGACCAGACCAAGGTCCGTTCCGGTCAGTTGGAAGACGACGACTGGCCGCGCCTGACCTCGGCGGTCAACCTGCTCAATGACCGCAAGCTGTTCATCGACGACACCGCGGGCATCAGCCCTTCGGAAATGCGCGCGCGGACCCGCCGCCTGGTGCGTGAACACGGTGATATCGGTCTGATCATGATCGACTACCTGCAGTTGATGCAGATCCCGGGCTCCAGCGGCGACAACCGGACCAACGAGATTTCCGAGATCTCCCGTTCCCTCAAGGCCCTGGCCAAGGAATTCAACTGCCCGGTGGTGGCCCTGTCCCAGCTCAACCGCTCTCTGGAG
The DNA here is from genome assembly GCF_050280705.1 of Pseudomonas sp. NPDC089530. Lineage (NCBI taxonomy): Bacteria > Pseudomonadati > Pseudomonadota > Gammaproteobacteria > Pseudomonadales > Pseudomonadaceae > Pseudomonas > Pseudomonas sp. NPDC089530. Next base: position 2,803 of record NZ_JBNNVU010000047.1, read on the forward strand.
CAACGGCCGAACAAGCGTCCAGTGAACTCCGACTTGCGGGAATCCGGAGCGATCGAGCAGGACGCCGACGTCATCATGTTCGTGTACCGGGACGAGGTGTATCACCCCGAGACCGAACACAAGGGCATTGCCGAAATCATCATCGGCAAGCAGCGGAACGGCCCCATCGGCTTTATTCGCCTGGCGTTCATCGGCAAGTACACGCGCTTCGAGAACCTCGCGCCGGGCAGCTACAACTTCGACGACGACGAGTAAGGCTCGCCCTCCCGATCGCGGCAGCCCCGCTGAGCAACGTGCTCTTGTAGGAGCGAGGCTTGCCCGCGATTAACGCCTCCACCGATTTCCGACCATGGTCGTCGGAATTGGTCATTTTTTGTGCTATATTCCGCGCCCGCGAATTTCTCTGTAAATAAACGCGCCCTTATCTACACCTATACCGGTCATCGACATGCAAGCAGCCAAGCCGTTATTTGACTATCCCAAGTACTGGGCCGAATGTTTCGGCCCGGCGCCGTTCCTGCCGATGAGCAGGGAGGAGATGGATCAGCTCGGCTGGGATTCCTGCGACATCATCATTGTCACCGGCGATGCCTACGTCGATCACCCATCGTTCGGCATGGCGATCATCGGCCGGCTGCTGGAGGCCCAGGGTTTCCGCGTCGGGATCATTGCCCAGCCCAATTGGCAGTCCAAAGACGACTTCATGAAGCTCGGCGAGCCGAACCTGTTCTTCGGTGTCGCCGCCGGCAACATGGACTCGATGATCAACCGCTACACCGCGGACAAGAAAATCCGCTCCGACGACGCCTACACCCCCGGCGGTGTGGCGGGCAAGCGTCCGGACCGCGCCAGCCTGGTCTACAGCCAGCGCTGCAAGGAAGCCTACAAGCATGTGCCGATCATCCTCGGCGGCATCGAAGCCTCCCTGCGCCGCATCGCCCATTACGATTACTGGCAGGACCGGGTGCGCAACTCGATCCTGATCGACGCCTGCGCCGACATCCTGCTCTACGGCAACGCCGAGCGGGCGATTGTCGAGGTCGCCCAGCGCCTGTCCTACGGGCACAAGATCGAAGACATCACCGACGTGCGCGGCACCGCGTTCATTCGTCGTGATACGCCCCAGGGCTGGTACGAAGTCGATTCCACCCGTATCGACCGCCCGGGCAAGATCGACAAGATCATCAACCCCTACGTCAACACCCAGGACACCGCCGCCTGCGCCATCGAGCAAGAAAAGGGCCCGGTGGAAGATCCGCAGGAAGCCAAGGTCGTGCAGATCCTGGCCAGCCCGAAGATGACTCGGGACAAGACCGTGATCCGCCTGCCGTCCATGGAGAAGGTGCGTAACGATCCGGTGCTCTACGCCCACGCCAACCGCGTGCTGCACCTGGAGACCAACCCGGGCAACGCCCGTGCGCTGGTGCAGAAGCATGGCGAGGTCGACGTCTGGTTCAACCCGCCGCCCATCCCGATGACCACCGAAGAAATGGACTACGTGTTCGGCATGCCTTATCAGCGCATCCCGCACCCGGAGTACGGCAAGGAGAAAATCCCGGCCTACGAGATGATCCGTTTCTCGGTGAACATCATGCGCGGCTGTTTTGGCGGCTGTACCTTCTGCTCCATCACCGAGCACGAAGGGCGGATCATCCAGAACCGCTCCGAAGAGTCGATCATTCGCGAGATCGAAGAAATTCGCGACAAGGTTCCAGGTTTTACCGGGGTCATTTCCGACCTCGGCGGTCCGACCGCGAACATGTACCGCATTGCCTGCAAGAGCCCGGAGATCGAGTCCGCGTGCCGCAAGCCGTCGTGCGTGTTCCCCGGCATCTGCCCGAACCTGAATACCGACCACTCGTCCTTGATCCAGCTGTACCGCAGCGCCCGCGCCTTGCCGGGGGTGAAGAAGATCCTGATCGCTTCCGGCCTGCGCTACGACCTCGCGGTCGAGTCGCCGGAATACGTCAAGGAGCTGGTGACCCACCACGTCGGTGGCTACCTGAAGATCGCCCCGGAGCATACCGAGGAAGGTCCGCTCAACCAGATGATGAAACCGGGCATCGGCACCTATGACCGGTTCAAGCGCATGTTCGAGAAGTTCTCCAAGGAAGCGGGCAAGGAGCAGTACCTGATTCCGTACTTCATCGCCGCGCACCCGGGCACCACCGACGAAGACATGATGAACCTGGCCCTGTGGCTCAAGGGCAACGGTTTCCGCGCCGACCAGGTGCAGGCGTTCTACCCGTCGCCGATGGCGTCCGCCACCGCGATGTACCACTCGGGCAAGAACCCGCTGCGCAAGGTCACCTACAAGAGCGACGGCGTGACCATCGTCAAGAGCGAGGAGCAGCGCCGCCTGCACAAGGCGTTCCTGCGTTATCACGATCCGAAAGGCTGGCCGATGCTGCGCGAAGCCTTGCAGCGCATGGGCCGTAGCGACCTGATCGGGCCGGGCAAGAACCAACTGATCCCGCTGCACCAGCCGTCCACCGACAGCTACCAGAGCGCCCGTCGCAAGAACTCGACGCCGGCTGGCAGCCATAAGGTGGCCAAGGAAACCACCAAGATCCTCACCCAGCACACCGGCCTGCCACCCCGTGGCAGCGACGGCAGCAACCCGTGGGACAAGCGCGAACAGGCCAAGGCCGCGGCGATGGCCCGCAACAAGCAGGCCGCCAAGGAACGCGCCGATGCGGCCAAGGGCAAAGGCAAGAAGCCGACCCGCAAGCCAGTCGTGCCTCGCTAAGGTCGCTGTCAGCTAGTCGCAACGCCAACCTCCGGGTTGGCGTTGTGCATTCTGGCGTCCGGGTTTGTTAAGGTGCGCGCCAGCATTCACTCAAGGAAGAGCCCTGTGCCCCGTCGCCGGAAAACCCCGCAACAACAGCAGATCGAAGACCGGCTGCTGCGCCTCAAGACCGCCGAATGGCTCGCCTGGCAGCCCTATGTGCGGCGCTTCGGGGTTATCCACATCGCGGTAATGATGACCACCATCTTCAGCCTTTCGCTGACGGCGGCCCAAGTGCCGCATCTGTATTTCTCCGGGGATTTCCAGGTCGCCAACTACGCCATGATGGCGATGCTGGGCGCGGGCCTGCTGACCAGCCTGTGTTTTCTACTGGTGATCCGCGGCATAGCGCGTGGGGCCTGGGTGTTGTTCGCGGTTTTGGTGGTGTGCCTGGCGTGCGCGGTACTGGTGCTGCTGGATTCCCGCCAGCGGCTGTTTCCGGCCGTTGTCTTGGGCATTCCCTTGCTCGGGCTGTACCTGATGAGCACCCGGCGCTATCAGCGCGGGCTCAAGGTGCTGCAAGTGGCGGCGCGCAAACGTCGGCGTCTGCAGCAATTGGAGGCGGGCTTGAAACGGGGGCGCTGAGCCCGCTTTGGGTACCGGGCTGGCCGGGAGCCAACGATTCGATTGGCCAGGCCCCGGGGTGCTGAATCTTGTCCCCAGGGCTGATGGGAGAGCGGCGCTCAGTCGGGTTTCTGCTCGGCCCATTTCGGGGCGACCGTGGGTTGCCAGGCTTGCAGCGCATCCAGCAGTTCCCGCGGCGACTCGTTCACTTGCAGCATGTCCCGGTGCGGGGCGCGGACGAAGCCTTCGCCGACTATATGGTCGAGAAAACCGGTGAGCTTCTCGTAGAAGCCATTCACTTCCAGCAGTCCCAGGGGCTTGGCGTGATAGCCCAGCTGGCCCCAGGTCCAGACTTCGAACAATTCTTCCAGGGTGCCCAGGCCACCGGGGAGCGCGATGAAGGCGTCACTCAGCTCGGCCATGCGCGCCTTGCGGGCGTGCATGCCATCGACCACTTCCAGGCGTGTCAGGCCTGGATGACCGATTTCCTTGTCCTTGAGGCTCTGGGGAATGATGCCGATGACTTCACCGCCGGCCGCCAGGGCCGCGTCTGCGACCAGGCCCATCAGGCCCACGGCGCCACCGCCATAGACCAGGGTCAGCTTGCGTTCGGCCAGCTGGCGTCCGAGGGCTTCGGCGGCCGCGCGGTAGGCCGGGTTGGTGCCGGTGCTGGCACCGCAGAACACACATACAGACGCTAAAGACATGTCTTACTCCGTGGTCGTTAAGGGCCACAGAGTAATGGCTGGCGGGCTGGGCTCCAAGGCTCAATCCTCGCGGCTGGGGTTTTCATAGGTACCGCTGGCGCCACAGGCGTAGGCGGCGAGCAGGCTGCGGAACAGGCTGTTGAGAGGCATGACGGACACTCCGATCAGTGATGTGCGCCGAGCATAGGCCCGGGACCGCCGGCTGACTGTTTGATTCTCTCGATCAGGCCGATAGCGCAAAGTTGTATACAACTTCTTGATGTAAATCATAGGCACTTGGGAAAAAATCAGGCAGTCTTCAGCTCCATGGATTTCAGATGGATTTTGTTAACCCTGCCTTGGAGATTCACCATGTTTGCCAAACTCGTCGCGGTATCCCTGTTGACCCTGGCCAGCAGCCAGCTGATGGCCGCTGAATGCAAGGTCGATGTCGATTCCACCGACCAGATGTCCTTCAACACGAAGGAAATCACCATCGACAAGAGCTGCAAGACCTTCACTGTGAACCTGAGCCACTCCGGCAGCCTGCCGAAGAACGTCATGGGCCATAACTGGGTACTGAGCAAGACCGCGGACATGGCCGGCATCGTGACCGACGGCATGGCTGCCGGTATCGACAAGAACTACCTGAAAGAAGGCGACAGCCGCGTCATCGCCCACACCAAGATCATCGGTGCCGGCGAAAAGGACTCGGTGACCTTCGATGTGTCGAAGCTGACCGCTGGCGAAAGCTACCAGTTCTTCTGCTCGTTCCCGGGCCACAACTCGATGATGAAAGGTGCTGTGGTACTGAAGTGATCGGTTGATCCTGCGTGATGAAAAAGCGCCCTTCGGGGCGCTTTTTTGTGGGCGGGCAGAGGGGCCGTAGCGGTCTGTAGGAGCGAAGCGTGCTCGCGATAGCGTCAGCCCTGGCCACGCCAAACAAAAAGCCCGCCGAGGATTTCCTGAGCAGGCTCTTACATCACCATTGATTCAAGGCGTGAACGGCATCACACGCTTGTGGTGGGTCTTGTTGTAGGTGTTGCAGATGATCTTGAACGCTTCCTCGCGCACCGGCTGGCCGTGGAGGAAGGCGTCGATCTCGGCGTAGGTCACGCCGTGGGAGGCTTCGTCCGGCTTGCCGGGAGACAGGTCCTCGAGGTCGGCGGTGGGGATCTTTTCCACCAGCGACTCCGGCGCGCCGAAATGCCGGGCAATCGCCCGCACCTGGTTTTTCACCAGGCCGCTCAGCGGGGCCAGGTCGCAGGCGCCGTCACCGAACTTGGTGAAGAAACCCATCACCGCTTCGGCGGCGTGGTCGGTGCCGATCACCAGGCCGTGGGCGGCCCCGGCGATGGTGTACTGCGCCACCATGCGCATGCGCGCCTTGGTGTTGCCGAGCACAAAGTCCCGCGACACTGCCTGCTGGCCTTCGAAGGCCGCCACTTCATTGGCCAGGGACTTGACCGCCGGGCCGATGTTCACCGTGTGGCGCTCGTCGGGTTCGATGAAGTCCATCGAGGCCTGGGCCTCGTGTTCGTCGAACTGCACTTCGTACGGCAGGCGCACGGCGATGAAACGATAGGCCGGGTCGCCGCTGCTTGCGCGCAGTTCGCGCACCGCCCGCTGGGCCAGCAGGCCCGCGGTCAGGGAGTCGACGCCACCGCTGATGCCCAGCACCAGGGACTTGAGGCCGGAATCGAGCAGGCATTGCTGGATGAAGGCGACCCGCCGGGCGACTTCTGCCTCGAGATCGGCCTGGTCCTTGAAAGGTGGTTGCACCTTGAGCTGTTCAGCCATTTCGCGCTGTACGGCTTGCATGATTCACTCCTTGCTTGATGTGCCAGAAAGGGCGGCAGGTACTTGGAAAACGTGGCGCAGATAAGCGACGAAGTTGGGATCCTTGCAATGGGTCTTGCCCGCTTCGTCGGAGATCTTGGCGACGGGCTGGCCATTGCAGGCGGCCATTTTAAGCACGATGCTCATCGGCTCGACACCGGGAATATCGCACGTCAGGTTGGTGCCGATACCGAAGCTGACATTGATCCGACCACGTAGCGCGCGAAAAATCTCCAGGGACCTGGGCAGCGTCAGACTGTCGGAGAACACCAGGGTCTTGCTCATCGGATCGATCCCCAGCTTGATGTAGCGGGCGATGGCCTTTTCCGCCCAGACGATCGGATCGCCCGAGTCGTGGCGCAAACCGTCGAACAGCTTGGCGAAGTACAGATCGAAGTCGTTGAGGAAGGCATCGGTAGTGATGCAGTCGGTCAGGGCGATCCCCAGCAGGCCCCGGTATTCGCGGACCCAGCAGTCGAGGGCGGCGATCTGGCTGTCGATCAGCCGCGGGCCCAGTTGCTGGTGGGCCATGATCCACTCGTGGGCCATGGTGCCCAGGGGCTTCATCTCCAGCTCGCGGGACAGGTGCACGTTACTGGTGCCGACGAAACGCCCGGGGAAATCGTGCTTGAGCACGTTCACCACTTCTTCCTGGACCCGGTACGAGAAGCGCCGGCGGGTGCCGAAGTCGGCCACCTGCAGATGCGCCAGTTCGTCGGCGCTGGCGTTGGCACTCAGCCAGTCGAATTTGCGGTACAGCTGCTCGCGGGCCTGTTCCAGGACGATTTCGCGGTAGCGATAGCGGTTACGCACCTCACTGACGATCGCCAGCATCGGCACTTCGAACAGAATCACATGCAGCCAGGGCCCGCGCAGGCGGATGAACAGCTCGCCGTTCTCGATGCCGGTATGCACATAACGCAGGTTGAAGCGGAACAGCCCGAGAAAACGCAGGAAGTCCGGCTTCAGGAAGCTGATGCGCTCCAGAAAACTCAACTGGTCGGCGCTCAGGCTCAGGTCGGCCAGGCGTTCGAACTGATAGCGGATTTCCGCCAGGTAGGGGCGCAGGTCCTCGCTGTTGCGGCAGCGGAATTCCCATTCGACTTCCACATTGGGGTAGTTGTGCAGCACCGCCTGCATCATGGTCAGTTTGTAGAAGTCGGTGTCGAGCAGGTTCTGCACGATGCGATCGGCAAACACACTCTCGCTCATAACGGGAATCTCCAGGCTGGCCGCGATAAAGGGTGCGGCTTTGCAGCTATTTCAATGAAGGCGGTAGTGGCGCATATCCGCCGTGGGTTTTGCCAGTGTTTTTTACGTGGGGACGATGTGGAGGCTGGCGGCCTCATCGCGGGCAAGCCTCGCCCCTACAAGAGGCAGCGCGGCTTTTGTAGGAGCGAGGCTTGCCCGCGATAGCGCCAGCCCGGCTGTTACCAATCCCGGATCAGGCCGGCGCCGGACTGTCGATCTGTTCCAGCATCCAGCGGATGAAGTCCCGCACCTTGGGCACTTCGGCCGCGTGTTCGGGGTAGGCCAGGTAGTAGGCATCGCGGCTGGGCATGGCGTAGTCCCAGGCCAGCACCAGCTTGCCCTCGGCCAGTTCTTCCTCCACCAGGAACCGCGGCAGCAGGGCCACGCCGCAGCCGACCTGGGCGGCGCGGATGCACATGTAGAAGGTTTCGAAGCGCGGCCCGTGGTAGCTGTGCTCGGTGTGGTAGCCCTGGCTGTCGAACCAGTCGTGCCAGGCCTGGGGCCGCGAGGCCAGTTGCAGCAGCACCAGCCCGGCCAGTTGCGTCGGGTCGGTGAACGGCTTGTCCGGCAGGCTGCCGGGGGCGCAGACCGCCACCAGCTCTTCGCCGAACAGCTTCAGGCACTCGGTGCCGGGGCGCGAACCCTGGCCGAAGTAGAACGCCATGTCGCTGCGGCCCTGCAGCAGGTCGTCGGCTTCCTGCTCGTTGCACAGGTCCAGGTGGATCTGCGGGTGGCGCAGGCGCCAGCCCTTGAGGCGCGGCACCAGCCAGCGGGCGCCGAAGGTCGAAGGGGTGGACACACGCAGGACTTCGGTTTCGCCGCCGTAGGAGCGCAGGTAATGGGTCGACATCTCGATCTGCGAGAGGATCTTGCGCACTTCCACCAGGTACAGATCCCCCGCCGGCGTCAGTTGCAGGCGCCGGCGCACCCGGCGAAACAGCAGGTGCTGCAGGAGTTCCTCCAGCTGCGCGACCTGCTTGCTGACGGCGCTCTGGGTCAGGTTCAGTTCCTCGGCGGCCCGGGTGAAGCTCAGGTGTCGGGTGACGGCCTCGAAACACTGCAGGGCGGTGATCGAGGGCAGGTAGCGTTTGTTCAGCATCGCGGGTTCCTTGTTCTTGTCTCGGCTACTCAGCCTGCGCAGCATGAATAAACGGAATGATATCTCGCCTAATCGTCGTTTGTTGGCAAGTCGCGGGACGGCTACAACTACAGTCCTGAATAGCTGTGTCAGCGGCTATGACTTTTTGCTTTCCATTTGTAAGGAGTGACCCATGGTTGCCGCATTGCTTGATCGTCTTGGTGTGAACCCGGCCCTGTATCAGTCGGGCAAGCAGCCCGTGCATTCGCCGATCGACGGCAGCCGCATCGGTTCGGTGAACTGGCAGGGCGCGGCCGAGGTGGAGCAGCAGGTCAGTCGCGCGGAGCATGCATTCGAGCTGTGGCGCAAGGTGCCGGCGCCCCGTCGTGGCGAACTGGTGCGCCAGTTCGGCGAAGTGCTGCGCGAGTACAAGGCCGACCTGGGCGAACTGGTGTCCTGGGAAGCCGGCAAGATCACCCAGGAAGGCCTGGGCGAAGTGCAGGAAATGATCGACATCTGCGACTTCGCGGTGGGCCTGTCGCGCCAGCTGTACGGCTTGACCATCGCCTCCGAGCGCCCTGGCCACCACATGCGTGAAACCTGGCACCCGCTGGGCATTGTCGGGGTGATCAGCGCGTTCAACTTCCCGGTCGCGGTCTGGGCCTGGAACACCACCCTGGCTCTGGTCTGCGGCAACCCGGTGATCTGGAAACCCTCGGAAAAGACCCCGCTGACTGCCCTGGCCTGCCAGGCGCTGTTCGAGCGGGTGCTGAAGAATTTCAGCGATGCCCCGCAATACCTGAGCCAGGTGATCATCGGCGGGCGCGACGCCGGCGAAGCGCTGGTGGACGACCCGCGGGTGGCCCTGATCAGCGCCACCGGCAGCACCCGCATGGGCCGCGAGGTGGCGCCGAAAGTCGCCGCGCGTTTCGCCCGCAGCATCCTCGAACTGGGGGGTAACAACGCGATGATCCTGGGCCCCAGCGCCGACCTGGACATGGCCGTGCGCGCCATCCTGTTCAGCGCCGTCGGTACCGCCGGCCAGCGCTGCACCACATTGCGCCGGCTGATTGCCCACGAGTCGGTGAAGGAAGAAATCGTCACCCGCCTCAAGGCCGCCTATTCCAAGATCCGCATCGGCCATCCGCTGCAAGGCAACCTGATCGGCCCGCTGATCGACCAGCACAGCTTCGACAATATGCAGGATGCGCTGGAGCAGGCCCTGAGCGAAGGCGGCCGAGTGTTCGGCGGCAAGCGGCAACTGGAAGAGCAGTTCCCCAACGCCTATTACGTGTCGCCGGCGATCGTCGAGATGCCGGAGCAGAGCGACGTGGTGTGCAGCGAGACCTTCGCGCCGATTCTCTACGTGGTCGGCTACCGTGATTTCGCCGAAGCGCTGCGCCTGAACAACGCCGTGCCGCAAGGCCTGTCGTCCTGCATCTTCACCACCGATGTGCGTGAGGCCGAGCAGTTCATGTCGGCGGTGGGCAGCGATTGCGGCATCGCCAACGTCAACATCGGCCCGAGCGGCGCGGAAATCGGCGGCGCCTTCGGTGGCGAGAAAGAGACCGGCGGCGGCCGCGAGTCCGGCTCCGATGCCTGGCGTGCCTATATGCGTCGGCAGACCAACACCGTGAACTATTCGCTGGAGTTGCCGCTGGCGCAGGGTATTACCTTCGATTGATCGGCCCCATCGCGGGCCAGCCTCGCTCCTGCCGGATACTGTAGGAGCGAGGCTGGCCCGCGATGCTGTGTTCTTGTTTGTTGGGTTTCACTTTGGAGTCTGGCAATGCCGTTACGCGAAGAATGCCTCTGGGAAAGACTGACGCCGCAAAGGCCTGACAATGCCGCGCTCAAGGGCGAGGTCAGGGTGGATGTCTGTGTGATCGGCGCGGGATTTACCGGCTTGTCGGCCGCCGTGCACCTGCTGGAGCAGGGCAAGCGGGTGTGTGTACTGGAAGCCCATCGCACCGGTCACGGTGGTTCGGGGCGCAATGTGGGGCTGGTCAATGCCGGGATGTGGATCCCGCCGGACGAGATCGAAGCCGGTTTCGGCGAAGCGGTCGGCAGCCAGCTCAACCGCATGCTGGGGGCGGCGCCGGCGCTGGTGTTCAGCCTGATCGACAAATACCGCATCGATTGCCAGCTGCGCCGCGAAGGCACCTTGCACATGGCGCACAACGCCCGGGGCGAGGCCGACCTGCGCAGCCGGGAAGCCCAATGGAAACGCCGTGGCGCGCCGGTCGAGCTGTTGACCGGCGCGGCCTGTGAGACCGCCACCGGCACTCAGAAAATCGCCGCGGCCTTGCTCGATCGCCGGGCCGGCACGGTCAATCCGATGGCCTATGTCAGTGGCCTGGCCAAAGCCGCGGTCAATCTGGGCGGCCAGTTGTTCGACCACTCGCCGGTGACCCGCCTCGAGCGCCAGGGCCAACACTGGTCGGTGCAGACGGCGCAGGGCTCGGTGCTGGCCGAGCAGGTGGTGATTGCGTCCAACGCCTACACCGAGGGCGACTGGACCGAGTTGCGGCGCAATTTTTTCCCCGGTTACTACTATCAGGTCGCGTCCACCCCGCTGACCGAAGAAACCGCGCAGCGCATCCTGCCGGGCGGCCAGGGTTCCTGGGATACCCGCCAGGTACTGAGCAGCATTCGCCGGGACGCCGACGGGCGCCTGTTGCTGGGCAGCCTGGGCAATGGCAACCAGAAGCCCGCCTGGTTCCTCAAGGCCTGGGCCGACCGGGTGCAGCAGCACTATTTCCCTTATCTGAAAAAGGTGGAGTGGGAGTGCACCTGGACCGGCTGCATCGCCTTTACCCCCGACCACCTGATGCGCCTGTTCGAACCGGCGCCCGGTCTGGTGGCGGTCACCGGCTACAACGGCCGGGGCGTGACCACCGGCACCGTGGTCGGCAAGGCCTTCGCCGACTATCTCTGTAACGGAAATCCTCAGGCGCTGCCGATTCCCTTCGCCCCCATGCAGCCCCTGGTCGGCGCGGGCTTGCGCAGTAGCCTGTACGAGGCCGGGTTCTCGCTGTATCACGCGGGCCAGTGCCTGCGGATCGTTATCTGACAGAGGAAATATGTTGCTGGGTGCGGCGCTTTTCGGCGCAGCGGCTAGCCTGTAGTGGTGCGGGGCGTAGCAGTCCCGCACCAGCAGTGTGCAGTTCGGTTACGCAGGCTGTTACAGGCAGGTTGCACGTTGATTTGTGCCGCGGTTGCAATGATGGCGCAGGTTGGTTGCGCCTTCAGTTTTATCGGGTTTCACCTTCCGCGGTTTAGACGGTTGCACGCCCAATGAAAAAGGGCTCGAAACAGTCGAAATAACAATAAAAGCACGACTTTTTTCAGAATAAAAAACCAATGGCACGGCCCTTGCTCTGAGCATTCGGTGAAGTCGCAGTGCCAACTAAAAAAACCTTGGAGCACCACCTCATGTCCCAGACGTTTTACAAGAAAGGCTTTCTGGCCCTCGCAGTGGCAACTGCGTTGGGTGTTTCTGCGTTTGCTCAGGCCGACGTCAAGATCGGCGTAGCGGGTCCCATGACAGGCGCCAACGCGGCATTTGGCGAGCAGTACATGAAGGGTGCACAGGCAGCGGCTGACGAAATCAACGCCAAGGGCGGCGTCAACGGCGAGAAGATCGTCCTGGTCAAGGGCGACGACGCCTGCGAACCGAAGCAGGCCGTGGCCGTGGCCAACCGCCTGGTCGACCAGGACAAGGTCATCGGCGTGGTCGGGCACTTCTGCTCCTCCAACACCATTCCCGCCTCCGAGGTGTACGCCGATGCCGGCGTGATCGCCATCACCCCAGGCTCCACCAACCCGCAGGTCACCGAGCGCGGGCTGTCGGCCATGTTCCGCATGTGCGGCCGTGACGACCAGCAGGGCATCGTCGCCGGCGACTACATCGTCGACGTGCTCAAGGGCAAGAAAGTCGCGGTGCTGCACGACAAGGACACCTACGGCCAGGGCCTGGCGGACGCCACCAAGGCGCAGTTGAGCAAGCGTGGCGTGACGCCGGTGCTGTACGAAGGCCTGACCCGTGGCGAGAAAGACTTCAGCGCCGTGGTCACCAAGATCCGCGCCGCCGGCGCCGATGTCGTCTACTTCGGCGGCCTGCATCCGGAAGCCGGTCCGCTGGTTCGCCAGCTGCGCGAGCAGGGCCTCAAAGACGTCAAGTTCATGTCCGACGACGGTATCGTCACCGACGAACTGGTGACCACCGCTGGCGGCCCGCAGTACGTCGACGGTGTGTACATGACCTTCGGCGCCGACCCACGCCTGCTGCCGGAAAGCAAGACCGTGGTCGACGCGTTCCGCAAGGCCGGCACCGAGCCCGAAGGCTACACCCTGTATGCCTACGCGTCGGTCCAGGCCCTGGCCGCCGGCTTCAACGGCGCCAAATCCAACAAGGGCGAAGACGCCGCCAAGTGGCTCAAGGCCAACCCGGTGAAAACCGTGATGGGCGAGAAGACCTGGGACGCCAAGGGCGACCTGAAAGTCTCCGACTATGTGGTCTACCAGTGGGACAAGGACGGCAAATACCACCAGCTGGAAAAACAGAAGTGACATGAGCGTCTGAGCAGGCCGGCCCTTCCCGCCTCGAGGGAGGGCTCCGGCCTGCGGCATGCGTATCCGTGCAGTACCTGTCTTTTCTCGTAGAGCTGCACAACGGTCGTGTTGCGCGGATGGTTGAACCCCAGGCCGTCGTATCCGCTGTGTGCAGTCTCTCAAATGCGTGAGATTGCGTTATGGATGGTATTTTCCTGCAGCAACTGATCAATGGACTGACCCTCGGGTCCGTCTATGGTCTGATCGCCATCGGCTACACAATGGTCTATGGCATCATCGGCATGATCAACTTCGCCCACGGCGAGGTTTACATGATTTCCGCTTACCTCGCGGCAATCAGTCTGGCTCTGCTGGCCTATTTCGGCATCGAATCCTTCCCGCTGCTCATTCTCGGTACCCTGGTCTTCACCGTCGTCGTGACGGGGATCTATGGCTGGGTCATCGAGCGCGTCGCCTACAAGCCCCTGCGCAACTCCACCCGGCTGGCGCCGCTGATCAGCGCCATCGGGATCTCGCTGATCCTGCAGAACTACGCGCAGATCAGCCAGGGTGCCAAGCAACAAGGTGTGCCGACGCTGCTGGCCGGCGCCTGGAAGGTCGAGGTCGGTAGCGGTTTCGTCCAGCTCACCTACACCAAGATCTTCATCCTGGTGGCCGCTTTCGCCGGCATGGCGTTGCTGACCTACATCATCAAGTACACCAAGCTCGGCCGCATGTGCCGTGCCACCCAGCAAGACCGCAAGATGGCCTCGATCCTCGGGATCAACACCGACCGGGTGATTTCCTACGTGTTCATCATCGGCGCCGCCATGGCTGCGCTGGCGGGCGTACTGATCACCATGAACTACGGCACGTTCGACTTCTATGCCGGCTTCGTCATCGGCATCAAGGCGTTCACCGCGGCGGTACTCGGCGGTATCGGTTCGCTGCCGGGGGCGATGCTCGGCGGGATCATCCTCGGGATCTCCGAGTCGCTGTTCTCCGGTCTGATCAACTCCGACTACAAAGACGTGTTCAGTTTCTCGCTGCTGGTGCTGATTCTGATTTTCCGTCCCCAAGGCCTGCTGGGTCGCCCACTCGTGGCGAAGGTATAAGTATGTCTGCTGCCAATAAACCGATTGATATCAAGAAGAGCGTCATCGACGCCGTGCTGGCCGGGCTGATCTCGCTGATCGTGTTCGGCCCTATCGTGGGCGTGGTGCTCGAAGGCTACAGCTTCAACCTGCAACCGACCCGTGTCGGCTGGCTGGTGGCGATCGTGATGCTCGGCCGTTTCGCCCTGAGCCTGTTCCTACAGACGCCCAAGGGCCTGAAGATCCTCCAGGGTTTCGAAGGCGGCGGCTCCGGCGTGCATGTGCGGGCGCCGGACTACAAGTCGCGGCTGCGCTGGATCATCCCGGCGCTGATCGTGATCGCCATCGTCTTCCCGTTCTTCGCCAACAAGTACCTGCTGACCGTGGTCATCCTCGGCCTGATCTACGTATTGCTCGGCCTCGGGCTGAACATAGTGGTCGGCCTGGCCGGGCTGCTCGACCTGGGCTACGTGGCGTTCTACGCCATCGGCGCCTACGGCCTGGCGCTGGGGTATCAGTACCTCGGCCTGGGTTTCTGGACGGTGCTGCCCCTGGCGGCCCTCGCCGCGGCGCTGGCGGGGTGCATTCTCGGCTTCCCGGTGTTGCGCATGCACGGTGACTACCTGGCCATCGTGACCCTGGGCTTCGGCGAGATCATCCGCTTGATCCTCAACAACTGGCTGTCCTTCACCGGCGGTCCCAACGGCATGCCGGTGCCGTCACCGACCTTCTTCGGCCTGGAGTTCGGGCGCCGGGCCAAGGACGGCGGGGTGCCGATCCATGAGTTCCTCGGCACGGCCTACAACCCCGACCTGAAGTTCATCTTCATCTATGGGGTGTTGTTCCTGGTGGTGCTGGCAGTGCTCTACATCAAGCACCGCCTGACCCGCATGCCGGTCGGCCGCGCCTGGGAAGCGTTGCGCGAAGACGAGATCGCCTGCCGCGCCATGGGCCTGAACCACGTGCTGGTGAAACTCTCTGCCTTCACCCTTGGTGCCTCCACCGCGGGCCTGGCCGGGGTGTTCTTCGCCAGCTACCAGGGCTTCGTCAACCCGTCTTCCTTCACCTTCTTCGAGTCGGCGCTGATCCTGGCCATTGTGGTCCTGGGCGGCATGGGTTCGACCGTGGGCGTGGTGATCGCGGCGTTCGTGCTCACCGTGGCGCCGGAGCTGCTGCGCAGCTTCTCCGAGTACCGGGTGCTGCTGTTCGGCATTCTCATGGTGTTGATGATGATCTGGCGACCGAGGGGGCTGATCCGTATCAGCCGCACCGGCGTGACCCCGCGCAAGGGTGCCTTGACTGAGAGGAGCGCGCCATGAGCGACGACATCATCCTGAAGGTAGAGAACCTGATGATGCACTTCGGTGGCATCAAGGCTCTGAGCGACGTCAGCCTGCAGGTCAAACGCAATTCCATCTTCGCCCTGATCGGCCCCAACGGCGCCGGCAAGACCACGGTGTTCAACTGCCTGACCGGTTTTTACCGGGCTACGGGCGGGCATATCGCCCTGAATACCCGGGGTACGCCGACCAACGTCATCAAGCTGTTGGGCGAGCCGTTTCGCGTGACCGACTTCGTGTCGCCGAAACGCTTTACCAGCCGGCTGTTCTACAAGATGTTCGGCGGTACCCACCTGATCAACCGCTCGGGCCTGGCGCGCACCTTCCAGAACATTCGCCTGTTCAGGGAGATGTCGGTGATCGAGAACCTGCTGGTGGCCCAGCACATGTGGGTCAACCGCAACCTGCTGTCCGGCATCCTCAACACCAAGGCTTACCGCAAGGCCGAAAGCGACGCGCTGGACCATGCGTTCTACTGGCTGGAAGTGGTGGACCTGGTGGACTGCGCCAACCGCCTGGCCGGCGAGTTGTCCTACGGCCAGCAACGCCGCCTGGAGATCGCCCGGGCCATGTGTACCCGGCCGCAGATCATCTGCCTCGACGAACCGGCCGCCGGCCTCAACCCGCAGGAAACCGAAGCGCTCAGTGCGATGATCCGGCTGCTGCGCGACGAGCACGACCTGACTGTGGTGCTGATTGAACATGACATGGGCATGGTGATGAGTATTTCCGACCATATCGTGGTGCTCGACCACGGCAACGTGATCGCCGAGGGCGGCCCTGAAGCGATCCGCCACGACCCGAAAGTGATTGCCGCCTACCTGGGTGCGGACGAAGAGGAGCTGGTATGACGACTGGACCTATCCTCGAGCTCAAGGAACTGGACGTGTATTACGGGCCGATCCAGGCCCTGAAGAAAGTCTCGCTGCACATCAACGAAGGGGAAACCGTGAGCCTGATCGGCTCCAACGGTGCCGGCAAGTCCACGCTGCTGATGTCGATCTTCGGCCAGCCGCGGGCCGAGTCCGGGCAGATCGTCTACCGTGGTGTGGATATCACCCACAAGTCCTCGCACTACATCGCCTCCAACGGGATCGCCCAGTCGCCGGAAGGGCGCCGGGTGTTTCCGGACATGACGGTGGAGGAGAACCTGCTGATGGGCACCATCCCCATCGGCGACCAGTACGCCACCGAAGACATGCAGCGCATGTTCGAGCTGTTCCCGCGGCTCAAGGAGCGCCGTACCCAGCGGGCCATGACCATGTCCGGCGGCGAGCAGCAGATGCTCGCCATCGCTCGCGCCTTGATGAGCCGTCCCAAGCTGCTGTTGCTGGACGAACCGAGCCTGGGGCTGGCGCCGATCGTGGTGAAACAGATCTTCGCCACCCTGCGCGAGCTGGCGGCGACCGGCATGACCATCTTCCTGGTCGAGCAGAACGCCAACCATGCGCTGCGGCTGTCGGATCGGGCCTATGTGATGGTCAACGGCGAGATTCGCCTGAGCGGCACCGGCAAGGAACTGCTGGTCAACGAGGAGGTGCGTAACGCCTATCTGGGCGGTCACTGAGTCCGCTGGTGCTGGATCGAAGCTGCCCCGCCGGTTTATGCCGGCGGGGCATTTTTTATCCACAACCGTCCTGTAGGAGCGGCCGGTCGACGCTCGATTGCCCGCGATGCTCGTCAACGATGACGCTTGCTGTCTGGATGCATGCGTCGTTCTTGGGATCTTCGCGGGCAAGCCTCGCTCCTACAGAGGCCGGCGGCTGCGGATGACCTTGTCCACAGTCGAAGGCGCAAATTGTGGAAAACCTTCCGCGCAAGCTGGCAAAACGCGGCATAAAGCCGCTGCAATTAGTTGTTTTGTCACGGTTTTGACTTGTCCCCGTTTGCTGTGGAGCGGGCTGTGGGTAACGTGGGAGTAGCTGGCTGAAGGCCTTGAACGGCGTGGCCTGCAGGCGCGTGATCGTTTTTTGATCAGGCGTTTTTGGCAGGCCTCGAGCCGCCGTTGTCAACCTTTTTATTGTCGCAGGCCAGGGGCGAAAACGCCTTGGATAAGCCTGTGGATAAGTCTGTGATTAAACTCTGGAAAGACTCGGCGAAGTGCCGTAGTTGCTGGCTTGAAGCCATCTCTCGCCTGACCGGCCGGTCGCCTTTTTCCGCCGGGGCTGCATGGACGCCATGGGCGGGTCAAGCAAAAAACTTTCTGAAACCCGCTGCAGCCCCTGTGGATAGCGGCTTGCAGGCTTTTGCACTTGCCCCCAAAGACTGTGGACCGGCTTGTGGATAAGGTGCGTGCATCTGGCTACGAGCCAGGCGGGCCGGGGCTTTGAGTTGGTTGATCGTTTTTTGCTCAGTTTGCAGGCCCCGTAGGCCGCGCAACCTCCGGTTGCCGCTGGGATTCAGGCCGGGCATGCTGCGAAACGATTTTCTATTTCCACGGCGGTTCGACGCCCAGCAAGGAGAACACCATGACTTCCACCCTGTTTATTACCGGCGCGACCTCCGGTTTTGGCGAAGCCTGTGCCCGTCGTTTTGCCGAGGCCGGCTGGTCGCTGGTGCTGACCGGCCGCCGCGAAGAGCGCCTCGAGGCCCTGTGCGCCGAGCTGTCAAAACAGACCGAAGTGCATGGTCTGGTGCTCGATGTGCGGGACCGCAAGGCCATGGAAGACGCCATCGCCAAGCTGCCACCGTCCTTCAGCAAGCTGCGTGGCTTGATCAACAACGCCGGTCTGGCCCTGGGGGTCGACCCGGCGCCCAAGTGCGACCTGGACGATTGGGACACCATGGTCGACACCAACATCAAGGGCCTGATGTACAGCACTCGTCTGCTGCTGCCCCGGCTGATCGCCCATGGTCGCGGCGCCGGCATCGTCAACCTCGGTTCCATCGCCGGCAACTACCCGTACCCGGGCAGCCACGTGTATGGCGCGAGCAAGGCGTTCGTCAAACAGTTCTCCCTGAACCTGCGTTGCGACCTGCAAGGCACCGGCGTGCGGGTGACCAATATCGAGCCGGGCCTGTGTGAAAGCGAGTTCTCGCTGGTGCGCTTCAAGGGCGACCAGGCGCGTTACGACGCCACCTATGCCGGCGCCGAGCCGATCCAGCCCCAGGACATCGCCGACACCATCTTCTGGGTCCTCAACACCCCGGCCCACGTCAATATCAACAGCCTGGAGCTGATGCCGGTGAGCCAGACCTGGGCCGGTTTCGCCATCGAGCGCGACAAGAGCTGATACGGATTACCCTGTAGATACCGTCTTGCCCGTTACCGGGCAAGCGCCCGCTTCGCGGTCGTTCGCAGCCTCGCCATGGCTCGGCAGCGGCTACAGGGTTTGCGATAGCCTCTACAATCCCCTGCAACAGTTCGACGGCTCCCGTTCAGCCCGCACAAGGTAGACTCCCGCCCCGCAACCCACCGCGGCCTTGCAACAAGGTCGCGATTTCAAAGGTTCTCGAGGAGGAATCGTGAGTAACCGAGGTGAGCAGGCCCTGCTCAAACAATCGACCATCCTGATGTTCGCCGTGGCGATCGCCGGGATAGTCACCGGCTTTGTTTCCGGCGCCGAATCCATTCTGTTCGATGGCTTTTTTTCGCTGATCGCCACCTTTATCAAGGTCTTGATGCTGATCACCGCCAAGCTGATCGCCAAGGAAAGCAACCATCGCTTCCAGTTCGGCTTCTGGCACCTGGAACCCATGGTGCTGCTGATCGAAGGCAGCTTCCTGCTGCTGATCGCCATCTATGCGCTGCTCAACGGCGTGTTCGGCATCATCAATGGCGGACGTGAGGTCGAACTGGGGATGGTGATCGTCTACGCGGCGGTGTTCACCGTCGTCGAGTTCGCCTATTTCTTCTATGTCCGGCACCGCAACCGCAAGCTCAAGTCGTCGCTGATCCAGTTCGACAACATCAGTTGGCTGGTGGACGCCATGCTTTCGGTGGGGCTGTTGATCAGTTTCGTCACCGCCTTGCTGCTCAAGCAGTACGGGCATGGTGAGTGGGCGGTGTATGTCGACCCGCTGATCCTGATCGTGCTGGCGCTGAGCATGCTGCCGCCGGCGTTCAAGATCCTTAAACCGGCCCTGCGCGACGTGCTGGGCATCGCCCCGGACCAACTGAACGACAAGGTTCGCGGGGTGATGGACGCCATCCAGGCCCGGCACGGTTTCGACGACTACATCTCTTACGTGCAGAAGCACGGGCGGGCGCGGTTCATCGAGATCCACATCGTGCTGCCGGCGGGTTATCCCCTGCGCGGCGTGGCGACTCTGGATGCCCTGCGCGAAGAGATATCCACAGCCCTCGGCCAGGCCGATGCCGCGCGCTGGCTGACCATCAGCTTTACCGGGGATCGCAAGTGGATTGCCTGAGGGGGTAGCGAGCGCAGGCGCTCGCGATAGCGTATCGAAGGTCAGCCGAAGTATTCAGCCAGACCGAGATAGCAGGTCGCCAGGTGATAAGGCGTGGTCGACGGCATGTCCCGGCGGCTGACCGCGCCGCTGCCGTCCAGGCATTCGTTCCAGCCCTGGGCATGCAGGAAATGCTGTTGCAGCGCCAGCAATTGGCGTTGCAGGCGTTCGGCGCTGCCTTGGCGCAAGGTCAGGGCGCGCAGGTACTCGGCCTGGGCCCAGATGCGCCGGGTGGGGTCGAGGACGCCGCCATCGAGGCTCAACATCCCGCTCACCGCACCGCTGCGGTTATCCACACCCACCTGTTCGGCGTAGGCAAAGGCCCGCTCCAACGAAGCGTGCAATGGGCTGCCGCGTAGCAGGGGCGAGGATTGCAGCAGGAAGAACCATTCGAACTGGTGCCCCGGCTCGAACCAGTTATCCACAGCGCCCAACGGCTTCTCCATCATCACCCCGTGCCGTGGCTCGATGAAGCGTTGCTGCAGGGCTGTGCACAGCGCCAGCAGGGCGTCTGCCGCCGCGGCGTCGTCACGCACGGCCAGGGTCGCGAGAAAGGCTTCGGCCAAATGCATCAGCGGGTTCTGCAACGGGCCGCAGGCCAGGGACGACCAGTCCTCGGCCAGGACCGCCTCGTACAGGCCATCGCCGCTGGCAAAACGCTCGGCCACCACCTTCAGCGCGGCATTGAGCACCGATTCCACCAGCGGCTCGCGTACCTTGGCCCAGTAATGGGCGCAGGCAAAGATGATGAAAGCGTGGGTGTAGAGGTCCTTGCGCCTGTCCAGCGGCGCGCCCTGGGCATCGATGCTGTAGAACCAGCCGCCATGTTCGGCATCGTGGAAGTGCCGTTGCAGGGAACGGAATAGCGCCGCCGCCCGCTCCGCGGCAAGCGGCACGTGGGCGTCGCCGATCAGGCTGGAAAACAGGTACAGCTGTCGGGCGCAGGCCATGGCCCGATAGCGTTGCGGCGGCAACGGGGCGTGTTCGCCGTCCAGCGCCTCGAAGGGCAATGCCAGCTCGGGATTCCAGCCTGGCCCCTGCCAGAGCGGCACGATCACCGAGCGGAAATGCTGCTGCACGGCCTGGAACAGGGCGGTCGATGCGGACGGGGAAGTGGGGCTGGAAACATCGGGCATTGGCTGGCGTCGTCACGGCAGGGTGGAATGCGCGACATGGTAGCAGAGAAGGCCCGGGGGATCGTGGTTGAGGGTAGGAGCGAGGGGGTGGAGAATTTGCCCGCAATGCATGCCTGGCGACAGACCGCGTCGCCCGTATCGCGAGCAAGCTTCGCTCCTGCAGAAGCGGTAATGGCGACTCAGCCTGCCAGCAGCCAGACGCCGGTGGCGGCCGATGCCGCGCCGGCCAAACGCACCAGAGGCGCCGCGGCCTGGGGCAGGACCCGCACCACGGCATAACCGGCGGCGTGCAGGGCCGCGGTGGCGGCGACGAAACCGGCGGCATAGGCCCAGGGGCTGGACATGTCCGGCAGCTCCAGGCCGTGGGCCACGCCGTGGAACAGGGCGAACAGCGCGGTGGCCGCTACCGCCAGGCTCAGCGGCGGACGCACGGCCAGGGCCACGGCCAGGCCGAGGGCCAGCACCGAGGCGGCAATCCCGCTTTCCAGGGCCGGCAGGCTCAGGCCTTCGAAGCCCAGCAGGCCGCCGATCAGCATGGTGCCGACGAAGGTGCAGGGCAGCGCCCAGCGCGCCGCGCCTTGTTGCTGCGCGGCCCACAGGCCGACGGCGAGCATCGCCAGCAAATGGTCGAGGCCGCCGATCGGGTGGCCGATGCCGGCCAGCAGGCCGTTGTCGCCGTGGCCCGGGTGAGCGAAGGCCAGGGCGGGAGTCAGCAGCAGGGCGAGTGCACCGAGAATGCGTTTGCAGGTCATGGACGGATTTCCTTGTCGGTTTTGGGTAAGGGGCGATCAGGCCGCGGTCAGCAGGCCCTGGCGTTCAATAAAGGCGATGATTTCCTCCAGGCCCTGGCCGGTCTTCTGGTTGCTGAAGACGAACGGCTTGCCACCGCGCATGCGCTGGGTGTCGCTGTTCATCATCTCCAGGGACGCGCCTACCAACGGCGCCAGGTCGATCTTGTTGATCACCAGCAGGTCGGACTTGCAGATACCCGGGCCGCCCTTGCGCGGCAGCTTGTCGCCCGCCGACACGTCGATCACGTAGAGGGTCAGGTCGGACAGTTCCGGGCTGAAGGTGGCCGACAGGTTGTCGCCGCCGGACTCCACCAGGATCAGGTCGAGGCCGGGAAAGCGTCGGTTCAGTTGATCCACCGCCTCGAGGTTGATCGAGGCGTCCTCGCGGATCGCCGTGTGCGGGCAGCCGCCGGTTTCCACGCCGATGATGCGCTCGGGGGCCAGGGCCTCGTTGCGCACCAGGAAGTCGGCGTCTTCGCGGGTGTAGATATCGTTGGTCACCACCGCCAGGTTGTAGCGATCGCGCAAGGCCAGGCACAGGGCCAGGGTCAGGGCGGTCTTGCCGGAGCCCACCGGGCCGCCGATGCCGACGCGCAGAGGTTGTGTGTTCATGCGACTCTCCAAAATAAAAGGCACCACAGTGACAGGCGCCCAAGTAAAAGGACCTATGAACGGAACAGACGGCTGTACTGGCGCTCATGGGCCATGCACGCCAGGGACAGGCCGAAGGCGGCGCTGCCGTAATGTTCGGGATCGATATTCGCGGCGGCGTGCTGGGCCTGTTGCAGCAAGGGCAGCAGTTCGCTGGTCAGGCGCTGGGCGGCTTGCTGGCCCAGGGGCAGGGTTTTCATCAGCACCGCCAACTGGTTTTCCAGCCAGCTCCACAGCCAGGCGGCCAGGGCGTCCTGCGGGCCGATTTGCCAGGCGCGGGCGGCCAGGGCCCAGCCCAGGGCCAGATGGGGCTCGGCGATCTGTTCGAGAAAGCTCCGGGCTGGCGCATCCAGCTCCGGCAGACCGTTCAGCAACTGTTGCAGGGAGTAGCCCATCTGCCGGCTTTCCTGATGCAGCTCACGGGTTTCGCGGCTGGCACGATGTTGCTGGCACAGTTGCAGCAGCTGCGCCCAGTCCCCGTCCGCGGCGGCCCGGCAATGGGCCAATAACAGCGGCGCCTCGAAGCGCGCGAGGTTGAGCAGCAACTGATCGCCGATCCAGCGTCGGGCGCTGTGCGGGTCGTGGACGGTGGCCTGTTCCACGGCCATTTCCAGGCCCTGGGAATAGCTGTAGCCGCCAATCGGCAGTTGTGGACTGGCCAGGCGCAGCAGGGCCCAGGCCGGGTTCATGGGTGGACGCCGAACTGGTGCAGGCGCGGCGGGTAGTTGAAGTCCTCGTCGCCATGGCGGGAATGGTGATGGCCGCCACCGTAGGCGCCATGTTCCGGCTGGAACGGCGCCTCGATGTTGGCGGTGCTGGCGCCAAGCTGTTCGAGCATGGCCTTGAGCACATAGTCGTCCAGCAGGCGCAGCCAGCCGTCGCCGATCTGCAGGGCGACGTGGCGGTTGCCCAGGTGGTAGGCGGCGCGGGTCAGCTCGAAGGCATCGCGGCAGGTGACATGCAACAGGGTTTCCGCCCGCGCACAGACCCGCACGATGCGGCCGTCCTCGGCTTGCAGGCATTCGCCGTCGTGCAGCGGTGGCTGGCCCCGCTCCAGAAACAGCCCGACGTCTTCGCCGTCGGCACTGAAACAGCGCAAGCGGCTTTTGCTGCGGGCTTCGAAGGTCAGGTGCAACTCGGCGGACCACTCGGGTTGCGGTGCGATTCTGCGATGAATCACCAGCATGTGAAGGCTTCCTGCTATGAGCGATGCAGGCTGTAGAGCAAGTGCCTTGCCAAGCGCCCGGTCTGATCGGAAACAGGTGGGAAGTGCCTGAAAAAGGGGCAGGTCTCTGTTTTATTTTGTTACAAAGTCAGGATATGTCCTGATTTATAGCACCGACTTGGTGCGCTGTGCTGTTTTTTGATGCGCGGCAAAGCGCCGCTCTGGCGCAGGCCATAGCGAGCGGATGAGGCGTCGTGGGTGGGGCGGGATTCGGCGGCGTGGCGGGGGGGTTATTCGGTGCTGCCCAGCCCCTGCCAGTGCTTGAGGCCGATAAAGATGAAACGCAACTGCTGGGTGATTTTCGCCTGGGGCGTGAGGTGCTCGGGCAGGGCCTGGGCGGGCGGGTCGATGATGTCCGGCAAGGTGGCGAACACACTTTTGACGATCAGGTCGGCCATCACCGTCAGGTCGGCGATGTTCAGGTGCTGCAGCTTGGGCATCAGGGTCAGGTCGGCTGCGAGGTCGGCGCTGATGTTTTCCCGCAGGCTGGCGATCGCCTGGCGCACCGGCAGCGAACCGCCGTACTGCTCGCGGGCGAGAAACAGGAATTGCGAGCGGTTGGCCGCCACCACATCGAGGAAGATCCGCACCGAGGCGTCGATGATGCCACCCATGACGAATTCGTTATGGCGCACCAGGCGGATGGTTTCGCGGAAGGTCTGGCCGACTTCGCTGACCAGTTCCAGGCCGAGCTGGTCCATATCGGCGAAATGCCGATAGAAACCGGTCGGCACTATGCCGGCGGTCTTCGCCACTTCGCGCAGGCTCAGGCTGCCGAATCCGCGGCCGCACTCCATCAGGTGGCGGGCGGCGTCCATCAGGGCGTGGCGAGTCTGTTGTTTCTGTTCGGCGCGGGGCAGCATCGGCTGGCGGGTGTTCTGACCAAGAGAGAGCGGCGCACTCTAGCAAATCAACTTTGCCGGCGTCGAACCTGGGAGGGGGCTGTGCTCAAGAAGTCGGTGATAGCGGCACGGCGGGCGTCAGGCCAAAACAAAGCCCGATCCAGGGACCGGGCTTTTCTGTATAGGCATCATAGGCTTGACTCGCGGCAGGGTTGCATTGGGCCAAACGGTCGTTGCCGTCTTAAACCAGACCTTTCTCTTCCAGGCGATCACGGCCGCCTTCGGCTACAGCTTGACCCAGGGGCGTGCGATCGAAGCCGTCTTCAGCCAGGGTCTGGCCTTGTGGGGTGCGGTCGCTACCGTCGGCAGCCAGGGTCTGGCCTTGTGGGGTACGGTCGCTACCGTCGGCAGCCAGGGTCTGGCCTTGTGGGGTGCGGTCGCTACCGTCGGCAGCCAGGGTCTGGCCTTGTGGAGTGCGGTCGCTACCATCGGCGGCCAGGGTCTGGGTGAATACCGAGGTGCTGGCTTTGACTTGCGGGGTAGCCTGTTCGGCGGCTGGCAGGGCGAAAGCGTTGGCGGCCAGGATCGAGAGGGTCAGGCTGAGCAGTAATTGGCGTTTCATGATGAGTGGCTCCTTGGGAGGGCGATAAAGTGGGTACGGAGCCAATGTTACGCGCGATAATTCGATATAAAAGTTCATAACCACAATGGTAATAATCAACAGAATTGATTGTTCAGCTCAACAGCTCTAGAACGGGCGTTTCCGAAGAGCGGTCTGGCACCGGAATGGGTATTTTCGACCCAGTCGCGCCCCGAAAACGTGCGGCAGCGGTAACGCCAACCTGGCGCTTCGGTCAAAAAAATCCGCTTTTTTATCGCTGATTCGCCGCCCGCGGGTTAAACCTGCGGGCCGTTTGTCAGTCGTAGTTCCCATGACCGGTGGATTTCAACCCCGGCAGTTCACAAGGGCGTCGCGAGTCAGGCGCCCGGTAGGTAGTCAGGAGCCCTGTGCATGACGCGCACTCGTAAAATTCTCGCCTGGACAGTCGGTAGCCTTTGCCTGCTGCTGGCCGTACTGGTACTGATCATCGCGTTCTTCGACTGGAACCGGATCAAGCCGCCCCTCAATGCCAAAGTCACCGAAGAGCTGCATCGCCCCTTCGCCATCAACGGCAACCTGGCGGTGATCTGGCAGCGCGAGCCGGACGAAGGCGGCTGGCGGGCCTGGGTGCCGTGGCCCCATGTGGTGGCCGAGGACCTGACCCTGGGCAACCCCGAGTGGTCCAAGACGCCGCAGATGGTCAGCCTCAAGCGCGTCGAATTGCGCATTGCGCCCCTGGCCCTGCTGGCGCAGCGCGTGCGCATTCCGCGCATCGACCTCACCGAGCCCAATGCCGCCCTGGAGCGCCTGGCCGACGGCCGTGCCAACTGGACCTTCCAGTTCGACCCGGCCGACCCCGAGGCCGAGCCCTCCAGTTGGGTGGTGGATATCGGCGCGATCGGCTTCGACAAAGGCCATGTCACCCTCAACGACCAGCGCCTGAACACCCGCCTCGACCTGCTGATCGATCCGCTGGGCCAGCCGATTCCGTTCAGCGACATCGTCGGCGACAAGGCGGCGAAGAAAGCCGAGGAGAAGGGCGCTGCGCCGCAGTCCTATGCCTTTGCCATCAAGGCCAAGGGGCAGTACCACGGCCAGGCGCTTGCCGGTTCCGGCAAGATCGGCGGCCTGCTGGCGCTGCAGGAGGCGAGCAAGCCGTTCCCGCTGCAGGTCCAGGCGAAGATCGGCGATACCCGGGTCGAACTGGCCGGCACCCTGACCGACCCGCTCAACCTCGGCGCGCTGGACCTGCGCATGAAGCTGGCCGGCAGCAGCCTGGGCAACCTGTACCCCCTGACCGGCGTGACCCTGCCGGACTCGCCGGCCTATGCCACCGACGGCCACCTGAGCGCGCAATTGCGCGATCCGACCGGGGCGAAATTCAGCTACGAGGACTTCAACGGCAAGATCGGCGACAGCGACATTCACGGCAACCTGACCTACGTCGCCAGCCAACCACGGCCCAAACTGACGGGTACCCTGGTGTCCAACCAACTGCTGTTCAGCGACCTGGCGCCGCTGATCGGCGCCGACTCCAACGCCGAGCAGAAAGCCCGGGGCGGCGACAGCAAGCAGCCGGCGGACAAGGTGCTGCCGGTGGAAGAGTTCCGTACCGAGCGCTGGCGCGACATGGACGCCGATGTCGAATTCACCGGCAAGCGCATCGTCCACAGCGACGACCTGCCCTTCACCGACCTCTATACCCACCTGGTGCTCGACGATGGCCGCCTGAGCCTGGAACCGCTGCGCTTCGGCGTGGCCGGCGGCAAGCTGGACGCGCAGATCCGCCTCAATGGCCAGGCTGCGCCGCTGGAGGGCCGGGCCAGGCTGACTGCGCGCAACTTCAAGCTCAAGCAGCTGTTCCCGACCTTCGAGCCGATGAAGACCAGTTTCGGCGAACTCAATGGCGACGCCGATATCGCCGGGCGCGGCAATTCGGTGGCGGCCCTGCTGGGCAGCGCCAACGGCGATTTGAAGATGCTGATCAACGACGGCGCCATCAGCCGCAGCCTGATGGAAATCGCCGGGCTCAATGTCGGCAACTATGTGATCGGCAAGATGTTTGGCGACAAGGAAGTGAAGATCAACTGCGCCGCCGCCGACTTCGGCATCAAGACCGGCCTGGCCACCAGCCGCCTGTTCGTGTTCGACACCGAGAACGCGATCATCTACATCGACGGCACCGCGAACATGGCCAGCGAACAGCTGGACCTGACCATCACCCCGGAGTCCAAGGGCCTGCGCCTGTTCTCCCTGCGCTCGCCGCTCTATGTGCAGGGCAAGTTCAGCAAGCCGTCGGCCGGGGTCAAGGCCGTACCGCTGATGCTGCGCGGTGCCGGCATGGTGGCGCT
Source organism: Pseudomonas sp. NPDC089530 (assembly GCF_050280705.1). Classification (NCBI taxonomy): domain Bacteria; kingdom Pseudomonadati; phylum Pseudomonadota; class Gammaproteobacteria; order Pseudomonadales; family Pseudomonadaceae; genus Pseudomonas; species Pseudomonas sp. NPDC089530. The sequence continues at coordinate 30,004 of NZ_JBNNVU010000047.1, forward strand.
GGGGGTGATTGCCGGGCCGGCGGCCGGCTTGCTGGCGCTGGTGGCGCCCAGCGGCGGCGAGCCGAACCAGTGCGCGCCGCTGCTTGAGCAGATGCGTTCGGGCAAGGCGCCGGTGGCGGTCAAGTCGACTCGCTAAACCCCACCGCTCCTACAGGTCATGCGGTGGCTGTCAGCCGGCGGCGAGCAGCGGATGCCCGGCCGCCTGGGCCTCTTCGCGCAACCACTGGAAAAACGCCCGCACCGGCGGATGCCGTTCGCGCCCGGGCACGCACAGCGCGCTGTAGCCGGCGCCATCGACGTGGATCTCCGGGCGGTACGGCACCAGCAGGCCGCTGGCCACGCTTTCCGAGACCAGGATATTGCTCGCCAGCACCAGGCCCTGGCCGGCGATGGCCGCCTGCAGGGCATAGTGCTCTTCGTCGTACTCGCGAAACACCGGGCGGTCCTGCATCCAGCTTTCCTGCGCCTTGTCGCACCAGGCCTCCCAGCCGTGGGCGTAGAGCTTGGAGTTGTGCCAGCGCACGCTGATCAGCGTCGGCGTCTGCTGGCGGGCCTGGAGCACCTGCTCCGGCGAGCCGTAGACCGCAAAGCACTCGTCGAACAGGCACAGCCCGTAGAGATTCGGGTAGTCGTCCAGGCTGTAGCGCACCACCAGATCGATGCTCGCGTCCTGATGCAGGTCGATGACGTCGCAGTTGGTGTCCAGGCGCAGGTTGATGTTCGGGTGGCGGGCATAAAAACGCCCCAGGCGCGGCACCAGCCACAGCGCGGCGAAGGCCGGCGTGGTGGAGAGCATCAGGTTCGCGCCGCTGCGTTGCGGACGCAGGCTGTCGACGCTCTGCGCCACTTCCAGCAAGGCGCCGTGCAGGCTGTGGAACAGGCGTTCGCCGCATTCGGTCAGGCGCACCTGGCGCGGCAGGCGCTCGAACAGCGGCACCCCGAGCCAGTTTTCCAGGGCGCGGATCTGGTGGGAAATCGCCGTGGGCGTGACCGACAGCTCTTCGGCGGCGGCCTTGAAACTCAGCAGCCGGGACGCGGATTCGAAGGCACGCAGGGCGGTCAGCGGCAGGTTGGCAAACATAAGGGGCACCTTATGGATGAAATGGATTCACCCTGATCAACTATTGCTCATTTGTTCCTGAGGGCCTGTATCAATAGCTTTATTCCTCACATGGCAAGGCTTACGCGGCCTTGCTGGACGACCCAGGACGAGGAATGACAGATGAGCAGGATTCTAGCAGTACATGGCAGCCCCCGTGGCGAACGCTCCCATTCGCGGCGGCTGACGGAGCACTTTCTCCAGGCCTGGCTCGAGGCCCATCCCCAGGGCCGGCTGACGCGCCGGGAAGTGGGTCGGGCGGCGCTGCCCCATATCAGCGAGGCTTTCGTCGCCGCGGCCTTCCATCCCGAGCCGCAGGCGCGGCCCTTGTCGATGCAGGCCGACCTGGCCCTGAGCGACGAGCTGGTGACGGAACTGCTGGAGCATGAGCTGCTGGTGATCTCGGCGCCCATGTACAACTTCAGCGTGCCCAGCGGCCTCAAGGCCTGGGTCGATCACCTTGTGCGCCTGGGCCTGACCTTCAATACGGTCCAGGACAACGGCATCGCCCAGTACGAGCCATTGGTCCGGGGCAAGAAGGCGCTGATCGTCACCAGCCGCGGCGGGTTCGGCTTTGGCCCGGGAGGCGAGCTGGAGTCCATGAACCATGCCGACCCCTGGTTGCGCACCGCCCTGGGCTTTATCGGCATCGACGACGTTACGGTGGTCGCGGCGGAAGGCGAGGAGTCGGCCGAGCGCAGCTTCCAGGTGTCCTGCGCCGAGGCCGAGCAACGTTTGCTGGCGCTGGCGCGGACCTTCTGAGGAGGCGACATGGCCTGGCTGTTCCTGCTGATCGCCGCCGCCTTCGAAGTCACCTTCGCCATGGGCATGAAGTACGCCGAGGGCTTCACCCGGCTATGGCCGTCGCTGCTGACGGTGGTGGCCGCGGTGGGCGGTGTCTACTTCCTGACCCTGGCGATGCGCGAGCTGCCGGTGAGCATCGCCTACCCGATCTGGACCGCCATCGGTTCCCTGGGCACGGTGTTCCTCGGCTTTGCCTTGCTGGGGGAGAGCCTGACGCTGGTCAAGCTGCTGTCGGTGGGGCTGATCGTGGCCGGGGTGGTGGGGCTGAAATAAGTGGCGGCAGGTGGGCTTTTCGCGAGCTTGCTCGCGATGTCATAAAGTGGTCGTGAAGCTGTCATCCTGGCTGTCGATGCTCTTGGCTGCTGTCCTGTATCCAGCCTTGGGCGTTTTCCCGACAGTCGCCCGACCACAAGGACGTTCACATGTCCCAAGAGCTCGCCACGCGTTACCCGCTGGTCCTGGTCCCCGGCATGCTCGGGTTTGTCCGGCTGGTGTTGTATTCCTACTGGTTCGGTATCGAGGCGGCGTTGCGTCGCGGCGGGGCCACGGTGATCGCGGTACAGGTCTCGCCGCTCCATTGCTGCGAGGTCCGCGGCGAGCAGTTGCTGGCGCGGATCGAGGAGATACGGCGCGAAACCGGCGCGGACAAGGTCAATCTGATCGGTCACAGCCAGGGGGCGCTCACCGCTCGCTACGCCGCGGCCAAACGCCCGGAGTGGGTGGCCTCGGTGACCTCGGTGGCCGGGCCCAACCATGGCTCCGAGCTGGCCGATTACATCGAGCGGCACCACTCCATCGATACCCTGCGCGGGCGTGTGCTGAGTCTGGTCCTGCGCATGCTGGCGGTGCTGATGAGTTGGCTGGACACCGGCTATCGCGGGCCGAAGCTGCCGGCGGATATCCATGCCGCGCATCGCTCGCTGACCAGCGAGGGCGTGGCGCTGTTCAACCGGCAGTATCCCCAGGGGCTGCCGCAAACCTGGGGCGGGCAGGGGCCGGAAGAGGTCGGCGGAGTGCGGTACTACTCCTGGTCCGGCACCTTGCAGCCGGGCCGGACCGACCGCGGGCGCAACCTGTTCGACGGCACCAATCGCAGTTGCCGGCTGCTGGCCAGGAGCTTCGTTCGCGAAGCCGGGCAGTGCGATGGCATGGTCGGCCGCTACAGCTCGCACTTGGGCACGGTGATCGGCGACGACTACCCCCTCGACCACTTCGATATCGTCAACCAGTCGCTGGGACTGGTGGGCCGGGGCGCCGAGCCGATCCGGCTGTTCGTCGAGCATGCGCAGCGCTTGAAGGCGGCCGGGGTGTAGCTAGCGGGCATACCGATACCCCTTCGCAGGAGCGAGGCTTGCCCGCGATGGCTATCGATCAGGCCACGCTGGCCTTGCGCCCCAATGCCGTGGTCCAGCGCTCCGAAAGAATCACCCCGCCCAGGGTCAGCACCCCACCCACCAGGTGATACCACGCCAGCTGTTCATGCAGCACCACGGCGGCAATCAGTGCGGTAATCAGCGGCAGCAGGTTGAAGAACAGGGTGGTGCGGCTCGGCCCCAGGCGCACCACCGCCTGCATCCACGCCAGGGGCGCGAGCATCGAGGCCAGCAGGCAGGCATAGAGCACCAAGGGCATGTTGCGCAGGCTCAGGCCGGTTTTCGGCGAGGCCAGGAACAACGGCAACAGCACCACCACGGCCACCAGCACCTGCAGGTACAGCAGCACCAGCGGCGGCAGGCGCAGCTGCCATTTTTTCAGCAGGGTGCTGTAGACCGCGTAGGCCAGGGTGGCGACCAGCATCATCGCGTCGCCCAGGTTCACGCCGTGCTCCAGCAGCGCGCCGAGGCTGCCGGACGACACCACCACCAGCACCCCGGCGAACGACAGCAGCGCACCCACCAGGGCGCCGGCCGTCAGGCGCTGGCCGAGGCTGGCGATGGCCATGGCCAGCGACATCAGCGGCATCAGCGAAAGGATGATGCCCATGTTGGTGGCCGAGGTCAGGGTCGCGGCGAAGTAGGCCAGGCTCTGGTACACCGCCATGCCCAGCACGCCGAGGATGAAGATCTTGCCCAGGTTCGGACGGATCACCGCCCAGTGGGCGAGCACCGCCTTGAGCATGAAGGGGGTGAACAGCAGGCCGGCCAGCAGCCAGCGATAGAAACCGATCTCCGCGGGGAAGATCGCCCCCACGGCCAGCTTGTTGACGACGGTATTGCCGGCCCAGATAAAAATGGCCAGTAACGGATAAGCGTATTGCATGGGGAAAACCGCAAGGTTGATGAAGGGGGATTATCCGCTTGTCTGGATGCGAGCCTATACTCCGATCCAGACAACCCACCCTTGAATCCGGACAGCATGAGCAAAAAACACATCGACCTGCTGCCCTTCAGCGGTCTGCCGGCGCCGGTGTACTTCCGCTACGCCGATTTCGACGCCCACAGCCATGCACTGGAGCATCGCCACCCCTGGGGCTGCCTGGAGTATTCGGCCCACGGCGTGATGCACATGGAGATCGCCGGCCAGCGCTTCATGGCGCCGCCGCAATACGCCATCTGGATACCGCCGGGCACCGAGCACAGTTTCTACAGCCCGCAGCCGATCCTGTACCGCGCCGTGTGCCTGGCCCCCGAGCTGTGCCGGGCGCTGCCGCGGCAGGCCTGCACCCTGGCCATCAGCGAGATTCTCAAGGCGATCCTCAAGGACTTCGCCGCGCGCGATGTGCAGATCCCCGAGCAGGAATCGGACAGCCGCCTGGCCCAGGTGATGCTCGATCAGTTGCAGCAGGCGCCGGTGCATGACGGTTACCTGCCTTATGCCCGCAGCCCGGCCCTGCTCGGGGTGCTGGAAACCTTGCAGGCCGACCCGGGGGATAACCGCGCGCTGGCCGACTGGGCGCGGCAGATCCATGTCAGCGAGCGCACCCTGGCCCGGCAGTTCGTGCGCGAGCTGGGCATGAGTTTCGGCGAGTGGCGCCAGCGCCTGCGCTTTTTGGCCTCCATCGAGGCGCTGGACAGCTCGCGCAGCATTCAGGAGGTGGCCTTCGACATGGGCTACAGCACCGCCTCGGCCTTTATCGCGATGTTCCAGCGCCAGGCCGGTTGCACCCCCGAGCAGTACCGACGCACCAGCCTACGGAACAGGTGAAGCTGTAACAGGGTTTGTCTACACTGCGCTGGAGGCCGTGCCCGTCGGTGCGGTAACAAGGAGAAAACTCCATGAAGATGCTGCGTATCCCTGTGTTGATGGCCGGTCTGCTGCTCTGCTCCCAAGGATTTGCCGCCACTGCTGCCCAGCAGGCCCAGCAGGACAAGATGAAGTCGTGCAACGCCGAGGCCACCACCAAGGCCCTCAAGGGCGACGAGCGCAAGGCGTTCATGAGCACCTGCCTGAAGGCGACTCCAGCCGCGGCCGCCGTTCCTGCCACGCAGCAGGAAAAGATGAAGACCTGTAACGCCGACGCCACCGCCAAGGCCCTCAAGGGCGATGAGCGCAAGACCTTCATGAGCACGTGCCTGAAGAAGTAACGTCCTGCCTCACAGGCGCGGGGTTGCTTGCGATCCGGTCGCAGCGGTTTGCCTGACACACCCTGTATCGTTGATCCCCTGCGGACTCGCGCCTGTCGGCCTCGCATCGCCAGTGCAACGCTGGCAGACTGCCAATCCTTTCACGCTGTTTGTTTTGAGGCTGTATGCCAACGTTTTCTCAGCGTCATCTGTTGTTCATCAGTTGGGTGATCGTCTTCGGCGGTCTGTTGCTGATGATCCCCCTGCGCTTGTTGCCGAGCCTGCTCGCGGGCCTGCTGGTGTTCGAACTGGTCAACATGCTCACCCCGCAACTGCAACGGCTGATCGAAGGGCGGCGCGCGCGTTGGCTGGCGGTGGCCCTGCTCGGCACCCTGGTGGTCAGCGTGCTGACGCTGTTGTTCGCCGGCGCCATCAGCTTCCTGTTGCATGAAGCGGAAAACCCGGGCGCTTCCCTGGACAAATTCATGGCGGTGGTGGACAAGGCGCGCGGCCAGTTGCCGCCGTTCCTCGATTCCTATCTGCCGGCCAGCGCGGCGGAGTTCCAGGTGGCCATCGGCGCCTGGGCCAGCAAACACCTGAGCGACCTGCAACTGGTGGGCAAGGACGCGGCGCACACCTTCGTGACTTTGCTGATCGGCATGGTGCTGGGCGCGATCATCGCCTTGCAGCGCCTGCCCGACCTGACCAAGCGCAAGCCGCTGGCGGCCGCGCTGTTCGACCGCCTGCACCTCTTGGTCCAGGCCTTTCGCAATATCGTCTTCGCACAGATCAAGATTTCCCTGCTCAACACCTTCTTCACCGGGATCTTCCTCGCGGTGGTGCTGCCGCTGTTCGGCGTCAAGCTGCCGCTGACCAAGACCCTGATCGTGCTGACGTTCCTGCTGGGGCTGTTGCCGGTGATCGGCAACCTGATCTCCAACACCCTGATCACCATCGTCGGCCTGTCGCTGTCGATCTGGGTGGCCGCGGCGGCGCTGGGTTACCTGATCTTCATCCACAAGCTGGAATACTTCCTCAACGCGCGGATCGTCGGCGGGCAGATCAGCGCCAAGTCCTGGGAGCTGCTGCTGGCGATGCTGGTGTTCGAGGCGGCGTTCGGCCTGCCGGGGGTGGTGGCCGGGCCGATTTACTACGCCTACCTGAAGAGTGAGTTGAAGCTGGCGGGGCTGGTTTGATCTGACGCTATCCCTGTAGCCGCTGCCGCAGGCTGCGATAAGGTCCGCAGGACCTTCAGCGATCACAAGGTCGCCGCGGCCGTTCTCCGAACGCGGCCCGGGCCGATCGCAGCCTTCGGCAGCGGCTACAGGGGGCTGTTTCAGCCGTAACGCTTCTTGGCCTCGATCGCCAGACCGCTGCCGATGCTGCCGAAGATGTTGCCTTCGACATGGCGGGCGTTGGGCAGCATGGCCGCCACGCTCTGGCGCAGCGCCGGGATGCCGCTGGAACCGCCGGTGAAGAACACCGTATCGACCTGGCCGACGCCGACGTTGGCAGTGCCCAGCAACTGGGTGACGCTGTCGCGAATGCGCTCCAGCAGGCTGTCGATGGACGACTCGAACAGCGCCCGGCTCAGGTCGGCGTTCAGGCCCGCCTCGATCCGGTCCAGGGGCACCACGCGGTTGTCGGTGTGGGTCAGCTGGATCTTGGTTTCTTCCACTTCCATGGCCAGCCAGTGCCCGGCGCGTTGCTCGATCAGCTTGAACAGGCGGTCGATGCCGCCAGTGTCCTCGATGTCGTAGCGCATGCTGCCCAGGGCCAGCTGGGACTTCTGCGAATACACCGAGTTGATGGTGTGCCAGGTCGCCAGGTTCATGTGGGTGCTGGTGGGCATGTAGGCGCCGCTCTTCATCCGGCTGCCGTAGCCGAACAGCGGCATCAGGCCCTGCAGGCTCAACTGCTTGTCGAAGTCGGTCCCGCCGATGTGCACGCCGCCGGTGGCGAGGATGTCCTCGTGGCGGTTGTCCAGGCCACGGCGCTCGGGGGACAGGCGCACCAGGGAGAAGTCGGAGGTACCACCGCCGATGTCGACGATCAGGACCAGTTCTTCACGCTCCAGGGTCGACTCGTAGTCGAAGGCCGCGGCGATCGGCTCGTACTGGAAGGACACTTCCTTGAAGCCCAGCTTGCGTGCCACTTCGGCCAGGGTGTCTTCGGCTTCCTGGTCGGCGGCGGCGTCGTCATCGACGAAGAACACCGGGCGGCCCAGCACCACTTCCTCGAACTCCCGACCGGCGGCGGCTTCGGCGCGGCTCTTGAGCTGGCCGATGAACAGGCCCAGCAGGTCCTTGAACGGCATCGCCGTGCCCAGGACGCTGGTGTCGTGCTTGATCAGCTTGGAGCCCAGCAGGCTTTTCAGCGAGCGCATCAGCCGGCCTTCGTAGCCTTCCAGGTACTCGTGCAGCGCCAGGCGGCCATACACCGGACGGCGTTCTTCGATGTTGAAGAAGACCACCGATGGCAGGGTGATCTTGTCGTCTTCCAGCGCAATCAGCGTTTCCATGCCGGGGCGCAGCCAGCCGACAGTGGAGTTGGACGTGCCGAAGTCGATACCGCAGGCACGGGCCGCAGATGCGTTTTTCATGTCTTTCGAGTTCCGGTAAAAAACGGCCGCGCAGTGTATGTCAGTCGTTCGCAGAATCGAAGGCCGACTATCCGCTAAATCGAAACCCGGGCGCCTTGAAAGACTATTCTTCACCCCAAACTTGCAGGCATGGGCCGGGCAGCCATCGGGCGGTCGCAAGAACCGCCGCCAGCTGCCGATAAACTTCTGCTGCGCCGCGTGAGTCACAGGTATTGAGACCGGTCAGCCCCGACGCCGACCGGGCGTGCAGGCTGTGCGTCACACCGCGCGATATTGATAACGGATGGTGATCCTTAGATGGACTTCAAAGACTATTACAAGATACTCGGGGTGGCGCCGACGGCGGACGACAAGGCGATCAAGGCCGCCTATCGCAAGCTGGCGCGCAAATACCACCCGGATGTCAGCAAGGAAAAAGACGCCGAGGCCAAGTTCAAGGATGCGTCGGAAGCCTATGAAGCGCTGAAAAACGCAGACAAGCGGGCCGAGTACGACGATCTGCGGCGCTATGGCCAGCACGGCCAGCCATTCCAGGGCCCGCCGGGCTGGAAGGGCCGTGCGGACGCGGGCGGCGGCTTTGGCGGTGGCGGCGATTTCTCGGACTTCTTCAGTTCGATCTTCGGCAACCGCGGGCCGGGTTTCGGGGGTGGACAATCGCGCAGCGCCGGGCGCCGGGGACAGGACGTGGAACTGGAATTACCGATCTTTCTGGAAGAAACCCTGTCGACCGAGTCGAAGAAGGTCAGCTTCCAGGTACCGCATCACAACGCTGCCGGGCAGCACGTCAGCAACACCAGCAAGAGCCTGAACGTGAAGATCCCGGCCGGGGTCACCGACGGCGAGCGGATCCGCCTCAAGGGCCAGGGCGCGCCGGGTGTCGGTGGCGGGGCCAATGGCGACCTGTACCTGACCATCCGTTTCGCACCCCATCCGAAGTTCGATATCGAGGGCGAGAACCTGATCATCACCCTGCCGCTGGCCCCCTGGGAGCTGGCGCTGGGGACCGAGGTCGCGGTGCCGACCCTGACCGGCAGGATCAACCTCAAGGTCCCGGCCGGCAGCCAGAACGGCCAGCGCATGCGCGCCAAGGGCCACGGCCTGCTGAACAAGGCCGGGCAGCGCGGTTACTTGTTCGTGCAGCTCAAGGCGGTGATGCCCAAGGCTTCCGGCGACGACGTCAAGGCGTTGTGGAAGGAGCTGGCGAAGAAGGCCGCCTTCAACCCGCGGGAGCATTTCTGATCCGCAACCACTTCTGATCTGAAACATCTGATCTGAAACCTAGGAGTCGCTGACCATGAGCACCCTGATCGTTCAGCTGGATATGGAAGAGTTCTGCGAGGTGGCCGGCCTGCCGGCTGCCTATGTGATCGAAATCGTCGAGCACGGGATCCTCGATCCCCATGGCTCGACGCCCCCGGATTGGCGCTTCACCGATTACGAACTGGCGATCGCCAAGCGCGCCGCCAAGTTGCGCCATGACCTGGACCTGGAGTGGGAAGGCGTCGCCCTGGCGCTCGAACTGCTCGACGAAGTCCATGAACTGCGCACGGAAAACCAGATGCTCAAGCAACGCCTGGGGCGCCTGCTCGCCGATTGAGGCGGGTGCGCCGATGTTCCTGTAGCCGCTGCCGAGCCTGCGAGGCTGCGCTCGACCGCGAAGCGGTCGTAAACCGGGCCCCCCGTTCTTCCTGACCCACCGCGTGCACAGGCTTTGCGAGGACTTCGTCCTCGATCGCAGCCTCGCGGGCTCGGCAGCGGCTACGGGTGTTCGTCCTGGTCGGCGGTTACGGCGGTTCGGCGCGGGACACGCGGGGCAGGATCACGGTGAAGGTGGTGCCGTCGATATCGTTGGAGCTGACCTCGATGCTGCCCTGGTGGGCGATGACCACTTCCTTGACGATGAACAGCCCCAGGCCAAGGCTGGTGGGCGGGCCGCCGAGTTCTTCGCTGGCGTTACGCACCAGCGGGTCGAACAGGGTATTCAGCGCCTCCTTGGGAATCGGCTGTCCCTGATTGTGAATGGTCACCTGCACTTGCTCGGCACCACCGGTGACGGTCACGGTCACCGCGCGGCTGTCGCCACCATGCTGCAGGGCGTTGCCGATCAGGTTCTGCAGCATCTGCTCGATGCGTCCGCGATCCCAGATGCCATGGCTGTCGCCCAGCAGGCTCAGGGTCGGCGTGCAGTCCGGCTGGCCGGCGTAGGCTTCGTCCATGGCCGCCTTGGCGACACTGGCCATGTCCATGGGCGCAGGTTCAATGGGCAGGCCGCTGCCCAGGCGGCTGCGCACGAACTCCAGCAGGTCGCCGACCATCGCCGTCATATGCCGCGAGCCGCTCTTGATGCGCGACACATAGGCCAGCGCCTCGGCGTCCAGCGCGACTTTGCGCGCCAGCAGCTCGGTGGACATGCTCACCGCCTGCAACGGCGTTCGCAGGTCGTGGCCGAGAATCGCCAGGAAGATATCCCGCGAGCGGTTGACCTGTTCGGCATAGGCTTCGGTGGACTCGGCCTGCGCCTCGTCGATGGCTTCGTTAAAGCGGATCATGTCTTGCAAGGACGCCAGGTCCGGCGACTCCAGGCTGGCGATCCAGAGGCGGATCACACAGGCGCGCAGGTGGCGGAACTCCGAGGTCATCTGCACCAGGTCGAAACCCACGTTGTGGCGCATCTCGCCATGGCTGGCGGCGGCTCTATCGAGGCTGGGGGTTTTCTCCGGGCCTTCGCCCCGAGCCTTGGCCATCTGTTCACTGGCGGTCTGGCTGGTTTGCATGTCGCGGGCGGCGGCAAGCAGGATCGACCTGGCGTGGGCGCGCAGTTGCAGAGGGTTCAGGGATTCGGTGTGCGGGGCGATGGACCTGGCGAACAGCTCCCATTCATCGACGATGCGCTCAAGGTGTTGCACGATGAAATCGGATAGACGCATGGCCGGGAACCCCGTCAGGCAGTCGAAAAAGCAGCAAGGTGCTTAAAATTTTAGTTCCGATACAGGCTTCCAACACGACTCGCTGCCCGGCTTTTCTGACCGAGGGCACCCGGAGGAGTGCCCGCCAGGGCCCAGGCTCTAGAACAGGAAATAACGCTGGGCCATCGGCAAGACATCCGCCGGTTCGCACCACAGCAGCACGCCGTCGGCCTTGACCTGATAGGTCTGCGGGTCGACGTCGATATGCGGCAGGTAGTCGTTGTGGATCAGGTCGGTTTTTTGCACATCGCGACAGCCCTTGACCACCGCGATCTGCTTTTTCAGCCCCAGTTGCTGGGGCACCCCGGCCGCAAGCGCCGCCTGGCTGATAAAGGTCAGGCTGGTGGCGTGCCGGCTGCCGCCGAAGCTGGCGAACATCGGCCGGTAATGCACGGGCTGCGGGGTCGGGATCGAGGCATTGGCGTCGCCCATCAGGCTGGCGGCGATGGCGCCGCCCTTGAGGATCAGCGTCGGCTTGACCCCGAAGAACGCCGGGCGCCAGAGCACCAGGTCGGCCCATTTGCCGATTTCGATGGAGCCCACTTCATGGCTGATGCCGTGGGTGATCGCCGGGTTGATCGTGTATTTGGCGATGTAGCGCTTGACCCGGAAGTTGCTGTTGCCGGCGCCGTCGCCCGGCAGCGGGCCGCGCTGGCGCTGCATCTTGTCGGCGGTCTGCCAGGTGCGGGTAATGACCTCGCCGACCCGGCCCATGGCCTGGCTGTCGGAGCTGATCATCGAGAAGGCGCCGAGGTCGTGGAGGATGTCCTCGGCGGCGATGGTTTCGCGGCGGATGCGGCTTTCGGCGAAGGCCACGTCCTCGGCGATGCTCGGGTCGAGGTGATGGCAGACCATCAGCATGTCCAGGTGTTCGTCGATGGTGTTGCGGGTGAACGGCCGGGTCGGGTTGGTCGAGCTCGGCAGCACGTTGGCGAAGCCGCAGGCCTTGATGATGTCCGGGGCGTGGCCGCCGCCGGCGCCTTCGGTGTGGTAGGTGTGGATGGTGCGGCCCTTGAACGCGCCGAGGGTGGTTTCGACGAAGCCGGATTCGTTGAGGGTGTCGGTGTGGATCGCCACCTGCACGTCGTATTGGTCGGCGACGCTCAGGCAGTTGTCGATGCTGGCCGGGGTGGTGCCCCAGTCTTCGTGAAGCTTGAGGCCGATGGCCCCGGCCTTGACCTGTTCGATCAGCGGCTCCGGCAGGCTGGCGTTGCCCTTGCCGGTGAAGCCGATGTTCATCGGGAACGAGTCTGCGGCCTGGAGCATGCGTGCCATGTGCCAGGGGCCGGAGGTGCAGGTGGTGGCGTTGGTGCCGGTGGCCGGCCCGGTGCCACCGCCGATCATGGTGGTGACGCCGCTCATCAGCGCCTCTTCGATCTGCTGCGGGCAGATGAAGTGGATATGGGTGTCGATCCCGCCGGCGGTGAGGATCATGCCCTCGCCGGCGATCACTTCGGTGCTGGCGCCGATGGCGATGGTCACGTC